>JAYUAG010000396.1:0-8819 GCA_043741475.1 Thermoflexaceae bacterium
GTGGGCTGCCACCGGCCCCCCTCCCGAACCTCTCCCCGCTGGGGGGAGGAGTCCAACTCCGTTCGCATGTCCGGCTGCGCTGAGGATCAGTTCGTCGTCCCCTCCCCCAGCGGGGGAGGGCCAGGGTGAGGGCGTCGCCGCGTAACGCCGCGCTTCTCAGCCATCCATTCCCTCTTCCGCCCGCAGGTCTTCCGCGACCTCTTTTAGCACCGCTGCCAGTTCTTCGGGTGTGACACCATAGCCTCGGCGATCCAGGTGAAACTTCTTGCCCAGGTACTCGGCCTCGAACGCGCTCGCCGCCCTGAGATTGAGCGGGTAGGCCGTCCCCGGCTCGCCCATAAGCGACACGAGAAAGTAGCCGTCACCCGCCGACCGCGCGAAGCTGGCGACCTCTTCGAGCAGCGGCACGAGCACGAGTTCCACCCCGCCCGTGCGATAGAACCGGACGCCTACGTGCGTGACCTGCTTCTCGAGACTCATCGCGCTCCCTCCGGCGCCAAAATCCGCAACGCATCGAAGACATCGGCCGGCCGGCGGGCGACATGCTTCGGGCCGGCGTCGAGAAGCGTCTCCTCGTCCAGTGTCCCCCAGGTCGCGGCCACCGAAAGCACGCCCGCATTGTGCGCGGCGAAGATGTCCGCCGGGCTGTCGCCCACGAACATCACCTCCGTGGGGTCGTCGATGACGAGTCGATCCATTGCCTCGAAGAGGGGCTCCGGGTCGGGCTTGTGGGTGTCCGTGTCGTCGAAGCCCACGACCGTGACGAAGTAGGGAAGCAACCCTGCCCGCTCCAGTTCCTCAGTCGCGCCCCATGAGACCTTCGAGGTAACGATTGCGAGCTCGAGGCCATGATCTCGAAAAACGCCCAGTACCTCCTCCACTCCGGGAAAGGCCTGGACGCGGTAGCTGTCGGCGTAGTAGCGGTCACGATAGGTGGTCGTGAACCGCCGGAAATCGTCCCCCAACAGGCGCTTGCCGAGGTCTTCCAGCGTCCCACCGCGGTGCGACCGCCAGAGCGCCTCCGGGTCAACCCAGCCGCCGACACACTGCTCGTAGGCGTGCTTGAGGGCGCTCATCCGCGGCTGCAGCGTGTCGAGCACGGTGTCATCGAGGTCCCAGAGCACGGCTCTCATCGCGTCGCTGCCCACGCGAGGAGAGCCACCACGACGCAGAGGGGCGAGTAGATGCGCGTGTCGCGGCGTGCGAATGCGGTATCGGCCGGCCGCTTGCTAAAGCCCACGGACCGGAAGTCGCCGACAGCGCGGAGGGCGAAAACGGCCCCAACAGAGCGCGCCGCCAGCCGGCGCTTTCGCCCGCGCCCGAGGTTCGCGAGGACGACTGCGCTCGCGACGGCCAGTCCGGCCGCGACAGCGATAGTTGCCGCGGGGCCGGGCTCGAAGGCCTTCGAGCCACCTGCGCGCTCGGGCGCCGTGTGCTCCTTGAAGAATTTCCCGCCCACCGCCCAGTGCACGTGGAGCGTCGAAAGCCCGGCGAGGATACCGCCGCCAGCGAGGGCGGCGGCGTTCATGACGGCCGCTCCGCCCGCTCGATGCCGCGGGCCTTGAACACCTCTTCCATGATCGGCCACGCCTCCAACGCCGCCGGAAAGCCCGCGTAAACGGCCACCATCCGCAACGTCTGGACGACCTGTTCCGGGGTCGCGCCATGGTTGAGTGCGCCGTTGATGTGCGACCGCAGCGGGCCTGCGCGCCCGCCCAGAGCGGAGAGCATCGCAACCACCTGGAGGCTGCGCGTCCGCCGGTCGAGCGCGGGGTGGCTCCAGACTTCGCCGAGCGCAAAATCGACCACGTCCCCGGCGATCTCCGGCGTGCGCGCGGCCATCGCCGCCATCGCTCCCTCCGGGTCCGCCGTGGCGCCGAGCGTGCGCAGCACATCGAGGCCCGCCTTGCGGCGGTCGAGGAAGGGCGCCGACTGCTGCCGCCTCCCCCGCCGGGGGAGGGTTGGGGTGGGCGTTTGGGGGGCTCGCAGCTGTTCTTCCGATCGTCCAAGGATCGCCGCGTCAGCCGTCCGCGGTTGCAGACCCAGCGCCGCCAGCACGGCATCCGCCACGCCCGGGGCCAGCCCCACCAAGCCTAGCTCCTCGGGCGCGAACCACCCGGTCTCTTGGCCCGTCGGCGCGACAGCCACCCCCATCCACTCCGCCGGCGCATAGAGGTTCAACACCACGTCCGGCGGGTTGCCGATGTAGGCGGTCTCGACGAACGCCCCCGAGACGTCCTCACACACGACCCCCAACTCTCGCAGGAGGGAGTCCATGGCAGCGTCCACATCCTCAAAATCGTCGCTGAAGACGCCCCCGGGGAGCGCCCACTCGCCACCCGCATCGCGCACAAGCAGATAGCGCCCGTCGCGTCCCACCAGCGCCCGGAGTTCGATCGTCGCGCTCATGGGCGCGTCCTCAGGGCAACCGTATCGAGCACGCTGAACAGCAGGATGCGCAGGCTCTCCGGCAGGATCACCCGCTCAATCGTCCGTTGATCGACCCATATGCCGGCCGCCGGCGGCACTTCGCCCTCCCATTCCCAGACCGAATAGAAGCCGCAAAACGCGGCCCCGGTCTCGGCCGCGTCCTGGTAGTCGAACCCGCCCTGCGCCCAGACCTTCGTCGCGTGGATGCCAAGCTGGTCCGCGAGATGCGCCTTCAGCTCCACCTTCCGGTCCTCAGCCAGCGGCCGAAACTCGCCGCCGGGAAGTCCGTGGCGCTCCCCGGCCGCGCGCAGGAACACCCTCCCCTCGCGCACGAGGATGCCGTACACCCGCATCGGCCGCCGATCACTCATTCCTCATCACCCATCACGCATCGCTCACTACCCATAGCCGAGGCTCCCCGTGCGCCGCTCCGCCGCCGCGATCTCCGCCTGGTCGATCGCCCGCATCGGCGCGCGCAGCTTGTTCACGGTCTCGGTGTACTCCGCCCCCGGGTCGGAGTCGTACACGATCCCGCCGCCGGCCTGGAGATAGGCGACGCCGTCCTTGAACATCGCCGTGCGGATGCCGATGCAGGTGTCCAGGCTCCCGGCGAAGCTCGCATACCCAATCGCGCCGCCGTAGACGCCCCGTTTCTCACCCTCCAACTCAGAGATGATCTCCATCGCCCGCACCTTGGGCGCCCCTGAGAGCGTGCCCGCCGGGAAGATCGAGCGAAACGCGTCGAAGCGCGTCTTGCCCTTCGCCAGCTTCCCCGAGACGTGCGAGACGATGTGCATCACGTGCGAAAAGCGCTCGATCGTCATGAGCGAATCGACCTTCACCGTCCCCGGCTCGGCCACGCGCCCGACATCGTTCCGGCCCAGGTCCACGAGCATGATGTGTTCCGCCCGCTCCTTCTCGTCCGCGAGGAGTTCCCCGGCGATGCGCTCGTCCTCGGCGGGCGTCGCGCCGCGTGGCCGCGTGCCGGCGATCGGGTGGTTCACCACCACGCCATCTTCCACCCGCACCAGCAACTCGGGCGAGGCTCCCACGATCTGGAACTCCCCCAGGTCGAGATAGAACATGTAGGGAGACGGGTTCACCATCCGCAGCTGGCGATAGACGTTGAAGGGGTGCACGGCCGTCTTGCGCGTCAGCCGGTGCGACGGCACAACCTGGATCACGTCCCCCGCCACGACATAATCCTTGATCCGCTCGACCATCCCCATGTAGCCCTCGCGGCCCTGGTTCGACTCCGCCACGGTCGCCCCGCGCAGTACGGCGGCAACGTCCTCCACCGGCAGCTCCACTGTCGGGTGGTTCAACCGCTCCACGATCGAGTCGATCTTGAAGGCCGCCTGGGCAAAGGCGGCGTCGATATCGCCGTCCGTGCGGCAATGCGCGATCACCTTCATCACGTGGTGGATGTGGTCGAACACCACCATCGCGTCACAGAAAAGAAAGATCGCTTCGGGGATGCCGAGCGAGTCTTTCAATGGCCGCTCGACCCGTGGCTCAAAATGGCGCACGGCGTCGTAGGCCACGTACCCGATCGCCCCACCCGTGAACGCCGGCAGTCCGGCCAGCGGCGCCACCTTGAAGCGGTCCATCTCGGCTTCGAGCGGGAGGAGCGGGTCTCCCTCGAATTCCTGACCCGGGCCAGTCTTGAGGACGCGATAGGGCTGCGCGCCGATGAACGAGTAGCGCGCCAGCCGTTCGCCCCCCTCGACCGACTCCAGCAGGAACGAGTACGGCCCCTGGCGCACCTTCAGGAACGCCGAAACCGGCGTCTCCAGGTCAGCCATCACCTCGCGATAGATGGGCACGAGGTTGCCCTCGCCCTTCTTCGCGATCTCCTTGAGCTCTTCGAGCGTCGGCCTCAGCATCTCTGGCCTCCGCAGCATTCGGGAATCGACTCTCGGGCGGGTTCACGCAAAGGCGCGAAGAGCGCGAAGGTTCCCTGGTTCGTCCACGCAATACTCCCCCTCGCCCGCGAAGCCGGGAGAGGGGGTCGGGGGGTGAGGGCGGCGGCCCGGCTCGCCGGACGCGTTGTCTGCATCACGAGCCCCCTCGGAACTCGGGACTCGGCACTCGGAACTTCTCCAGGTAGTTGATCTGCATCGCGTCTCGCACCATCTCCATTGTCTCCCGGCTCTCCAGTCGCGCCCGCGCCGTACCCGCCTCGAGGGCGTCGCGCACCAGCGGCATGTTCGCCTCGTAGCGACTCCGCCGTTCGCGGAACGGGTCCAGCAGCCCGTTCAACACGCCGGTCAGGCGATCCTTGAGCACCTTGTTCCCGACGCCGCTCTTCACGTATTGGGCCTTCAACTCCGCCACCTCAGCCTCGTCCCGGTCGAAGGCGTCGAGGTACAGGAAGATCGGGTTCTCTTCGACCTTCCCCGGTTCGTCCAGCTCTCGCGGCGGCCCCGCGTACATCGAGCGCACCTTCTTCGCCACCGTCGCGGCGTCGTCCTTGAGGTCGATCGTGTTGCCGCGCGACTTCGACATCTTCGCGTTGCCGTCGGTCCCCACGAGCCGTGGCACACGGCCCACCAGCCCCTCCGGTAGCGGAAACACCTCCTTGAACTCGCGGTTGAAGCGGCGCGCCACCTCCCGTGTCAGCTCGATGTGCGGCAGCTGGTCTTCGCCCACCGGTACGAGGTGCGCGCGCGGCATGAGGATGTTCGCCACCTGCATCACCGGGTAGGTGTAGAACGCCACCGGCACGGACTTGCCCGCCGTCTTCTCGTCACCCTTTTCGAGCGCCTCCATCTCTGCCTTCAGGGTGGGGTTGCGCTCGAGCATCCCGAGCGGCAGGAACCAGCTTAGCCACGTCGTCAGTTCCGCGTGCTCCGGCACGAGACTTTCGATCACGAAGCTGCTGCTCTCCGGGTCCAGCCCCACCGCCAGCCAATCGAGCGCCACCTCCCAGACCGCGTCCCGCACCCGCGACATGTCGTCCGCGTAGTCGGAGACCTGGTAATCGGCGATGAGGAAGAAGCACTCGTAGTCGTGCTGCAGCCGCACCCAATTCTCGAGCGCGCCCGCGTAGTGTCCGAGATGGAGCGAGCCCGTCGGCCGGATGCCGGTGAGGATGCGCTTGCGTCCGCTCATCGCGGCCCTCGATCACCGCGCGGTGGCGGCCCCGCGGGACGCATCGGCGGGCGCCCGCCGGGCCCGGGTCCACCTTGCGCCATCGCTGGCCGATCGAGCGTTCGCAGGAGTCCGCCGATCTGGCGCGCTGCCTGTTCGGCCAGGTCGAGTTCGTTCGCGAAGACCGAATCCTGTTCGTTCGTCACCGCCGCGAGCACGTGCAGCCACGAGCGGCACTGCGCCAGCGACCCCCGCGCATCGCGATACATCCCCACCTGCGCCGGCCCTTCGCGCGAAGAGCCCTCGGCGATCAACGCCGCCGCCATGCCCGCCTGCTCGAACGCCTTCTGCTGGGCATCGTTCGAAGCCTTAAGGTTCGACCCGATCTTGAGCCGCCCCACCGCCACCGCAAGCTTCACGGTCGTATTCCACGCCTCGACGTTCTGATATGCGTATTCGGCCATTGTCGTTCCTTCGTTACTTCTCTGGTTTGTTCTTCTTAGTCCTTAGTCCCCAGTCCTTAGTCCGTACCCGTCCCGCTGTCGGACTAAGGACTAAGCACTAAGCACTGAGGACTCGCCTCATCACTCATCACCCGTTACTCATCACTCGATGACCGGCAGCCCCTTCATCGCCTCCGCCACCCTCTCCGCCGGGTAGCTGTCGTCGACCAGTTTGCCCGCGAGGTAGTCATCATAGGCCTGGAGGTCGAGCAACCCGTGACCGCTAAGGTTGAAGACGATCGTCTTCTTCTGACCAGCCGCCTTTGCCACTAGCGCTTCGTCGATCGCCGCACGGATGGCGTGGCTGCTCTCCGGCGCGGGGATGATCCCCTCGGTCTCGGCGAACTGCACGGCCGCCTGGAAGCAGCCGTTCTGCATGTACGCCCGCGCCTCGATGTAGCCCTCGCTGTGGAGGTGAGAGAGCAGTGGCGCCATCGCGTGGTAGCGCAGGCCGCCCGCGTGGATCCCCGGCGGCATGAAGGTGTGGCCGAGCGTGTACATCTTCATCAGCGGCGTCATCCCCGCCGTGTCGCCGAAGTCGTAGCGATACTCGCCCTTCGTCAGGCTCGGGCACGAGGCCGGCTCGACGGCGATGAAGCGCGTGTCCGGCCGCCGGCCGTCGAGCTTCTCCCGCAGGAAGGGGAACATCAGGCCCGCCGCATTCGAGCCGCCGCCAGCGCAGCCGATGACGATGTCCGGGTATTCGCCCGCCATCTCCATCTGCTTGATCGCTTCCTGGCCGATCACGGTCTGGTGAAGCAACACATGGTTGAGCACGCTCCCGAGCGAGTACTTCGTGTCCTCACGCATGGCCGCGTCCTCCACCGCTTCACTGATCGCGATGCCGAGCGAGCCGTTGCTCTCCGGGTCGGCAGCAAGCACCTGGCGACCCGCGTTCGTGTCGCCGCTCGGGCTGGCGACGACGCTCGAACCCCAGAGCCGCATCATCGACCGCCGGTAAGGCTTCTGCTCGTACGAGATCTTCACCATGTACACCTTGGATTCGATCCCGAACTGCTTGCAGGCGAAGGCCAGCGACGAACCCCACTGGCCCGCGCCCGTCTCCGTCGCGATCCGCTTCACCCCCTCCTGGTGGTTGTAGTAGGCCTGCGCCACTGCCGTGTTGGGCTTGTGCGAACCCGAGGGTGAGACGCCCTCGTACTTGAAGTAGATGTGCGCCGGCGTATCGAGCGCCCTCTCCAGCGCGGTCGCGCGGATGAGCGGCGTCGGGCGCCAGAGCCGGTAAATCTCCCGCACCTCATCCGGCACGGGGATGAACCGCTCCTGCGAGACCTCTTGCTTGATCAGTTCCATCGGGAAGAGCGGCGCCAGCGCCTCGGGGCCGATCGGCTGGTGCGTCCCCGGGTGGAGCGGTGGTGGCGGTGGCGACTTCAGGTCGGCCGCGATGTTGTACCACTGCTCGGGGATCTCCGATTCGGGAAGGTTGAACTTCTTCGTCGCCATCACGGCTCCTCCTTCGAGATGTGGGCCGGCGCATACCGGCAAAGGCGCAAACAAAAACCCCCCGTCCAGCAAAGGACGAGGGGTAAGCTCGTGGTGCCACCTTTGTTCCCCGGCGCAAACCGGGGCACTCAGCGACGACGGCAACGACGGCGAAGTCGAAGCGATCGCTCGGGGTCTGGTAACGGGCCCCACACCCGTCGCACGCTAGTAGGCCAGCGGCCGTTCGCCTGCGAAGCTCCCGGGTCCATTCATCGGTCGCGCCGCCACCGGGCTCTCACCTGCCCCGGCTCTCTGGAGGCTCGCCAGACCGTCTACTCTTCCCGATCGACGCCACTTTCTTCAGTTGTGCCCGAAACCGTAGGCCGCCGCCGCGAGGCTGTCAAGGGAGAGTGATGCGTCATGAGGGTGCCCGCCCCGATGGCGATCCCGACGTCGGCAGCAGCGAGAGCAGGCGCGTCGTTGACGCCGTCGCGGGAGGGCTGGAGAACTGCGGCGTCCCCGTTGCACTTCTGCAGCCCACTCCCGAGCAGGTGGCGGAAGACAGTCGATACGAGCCAGACGAGTCAGGGTCCGCACGCGGCGAGCGCCTGCTGAACACGATTTAGCCATCGTGTTCAGGTCGGAGGAGTGCCACGGCCTGCTTCGAGCTCCCTGCCCGGCCGCCTACGGTTGGCCGTGTGGGACTCAACGGAAGTCAATTCAAGGTCGGGGGGACGCGCCAGCCCTGCTCCAGGTGCGAGGGCTATCGGGCTCCTTACGAAGGCCCAGCAAAGTGGCCGGTCTCAGGGTTATTGACACTCGCTGTACAGTAGCTGCGCTTGACATCACGTATTTGGAGGCTGGACGATGGCGACGCTCGCGAATCTGCCCGGCACCATCACGTTGAAGACACACGAGGAGTTCACCCGCTGGCTCATGATTCCACCACCGTGTCACACGAGCGTCCCAGCCCAATTTCCTCGATTGGCGCCCGCTAACGGCTACGACGCCGAGCAACGCGGCGCCACTGCGGCCGGTCTGCCTGAAGCGCTCACCGTCGTGGGCCGAGCAAGCCCGTGACGGATCAGTCCGGTTTCCAGCCAACCAGCGTGAAGCTGGCAAACGGTGCAACCGCCCAGCTCCGGTTCATGACCCCGGCGGATGTCACCCTGCTACGCCGGTTCGCCGCCGCGCTCCCGCCCGACGACCTGCTGTTCCTGCGAATGGACATCACGCGGCGGCCCGTGGTGGTCGAGTGGGGACGTGCCATTCGCCGGGGCGACACTGTCTCCCTTTTGGCATTTGTCGATGACCGGCTCGCAGCCTTTGCCAGCCTCCACCGCGAACGGA
>JAYUAG010000397.1:0-3792 GCA_043741475.1 Thermoflexaceae bacterium
GAGACGGCCGCGACTCCTTGAATCACACACTGCGAGACACAAGGGCCACCCGGATCTATGGTGGCGTTCGTGGCAGCACGAGCAGGCACCATGCAACCCCCGTCCGCCGGCCTCTGGCGAGCCACCGGCGCCCTCGTTGCCGTCGCCACACTGGCCACGCTCGGGTTGAGTTTCTTCCCCGTCGCCGCGGTCATCCTCGTCTTCGCCGCCTGGCCCGGGCTCGTAGCCTTCCTCCTTTGCGGTGGCCATCGCGCAACCTACGAACGCAACGCGGCCGTGGCTTCGTTCGCCGGCGGCGCGACCGGCGCGATCTGGCTGGGCGTGATGGACACGGGCGAGGCGCGCGCCCCGGCAGTAATCGTGGGCGCCTTTATCAGCTTTGTGTTGTTGACGTTGCTGGCGGCGGCGTTTGCATGGTTGTTCGGGCGCTGGCTTGAGCGCCGCAACTTCGGCGCGTAGCCACTGCCACCTCCAGGGCAGCCTTGCCCCGACCCTCGTTGCGAGTGGGCGCCGGTGGCGGCTGAAATGCGTCCGTCAGGACACGCCCGCCGTTGTCGCGGCCCAGAATACATGGACGCCTTGTAGGAATCCCGTCACGACCTGTCATTGTCGCTTCGAGAACGATTGACAGGCCGTTTCCCATAGGCGTAGGTTCAAAGAGCTATGAACAGCGTCGATGACGCAGTAATCAGCTAACGGCGGCTGCCCACACGGGCGCCGCCGTTGTTGTTCTCAACAAGGAGGGCACCCTATGCAGTCCAGCCTCATCTCCAAGGTCCAGAAGGCCCGCGCTTACGCGGCCGAGCGCTCGCGCATGAGCATCGATGCGCTCCACGTCCAGTTCCACGGCGAAAACAGCGACCACGAGGTCGCGATCGTCGATGGCCGCTGGTCGTGTAATTGTGACTTCTTCGAGAGCTGGGACGTCTGCAGCCACACCATGGCGCTGGAGAAGGTGCTCGAGGGCATGGTCCCGCGACAATCCGTCCCCGCCATCGCCTGACTGCCGGCCCTCACCGCTTCCAAAAATTGCTCACGGCGCCGCGGCGTGCCAGTTCCGCCCGCAGGTCGAGCATCGCCGTGTAGGTTGGGATGACGAACACCTGATCGCCGGGCCGCGTGCCGGCGAGGATGTGATCGAGCAGGGCGCCTGGCCGGGTACGCACCGCCGCTCCCGGCCAGCCCGCATACTTGAGCCGGAGTGCGAGGTCGTCTGCGCGGTCGCCTCCCGCCCACGTCCTGGCGATCAAAGCGGCGACGCGTTCGTAGTCGACGTCCCAGATCCAGCTTACGTCCTGGCCGTCGGCGAAGCGGTCGTTCAGCAGCGCCGCGACGTTCAGCCTGCCGCCCAGTTCGTCGCGCACGGCGACCAGGAGACTGAGCACCTCGTTGGCGCCAGCCGGGTTCTTCACGAGCATCAACCGCAGGCGCCGCCCCTCGAGTTCGACCACCTCCTGGCGCCCGAAGGCGGCTTCGACAGAGGCGAGACCTGTGCCGATCGCCTCCGGCGCGAACTCGAGCACCCTCGCCGCGGCGATCGCGGCGAGGGCGTTGTAGACGTTGTAGAGCCCGGCGAGCGGCATGGTTAGCTCCCCCAGCCCGTCGACCGCGAAGGAGGTTTGGTCGAGGTGGAGCTGGATATTCCGTGCTGTTGTAGACGCCGGCGGCCGGGCGGCGTCGCAGGCGGTGCAGCGCCAGAGCCCAACATGGGCGAAATACTGACGATCGTAGGCGAAGCTCCCGCCGCAGCGGCGGCACCAGCGCGCGTCGAAGGCGCCCGACACCGTGGACACCATGGCCGCATCGTCGACGCCGAAGAAATGCACCGGCCCGTCCCAGCCGTCCGCGAGTTCGGCCACGGACGGGTCGTCGGCGTTCAATACCAACGTGGCGTCGCGCGGCGCCACGGCAAGGGCTTCGCGCCAGAGCGCCGTGACGGTATCGACCTCGCCGTAGCGGTCGAGCTGGTCGCGAAAGCAGTTGATAAAGACCAGCACGCGCGGCGCAAGCGCCGCCGTCGCGGCGGGGAGCGTGGCCTCATCGACCTCGAAGAGCCCGAGAAGATCCGTCCCCGTGTGGACGCGGCCGGTGGCGGAGGACCGCTCGAGCAGCGCGCTCGCGAGGCCCCGCATCATGTTTGAGCCTTCGCGATTGTGGAGCACGGGGACGGCGGCGGCGGCGGCGATGCTGGCGACGATGCGCGTCGTGGTGGTCTTGCCGTTGGTCGCGGTGACGGTGAGGGCGCCGCGGCCAAGCTGCCGTCCGAGGTGGGCGACGAGCGAGGGGGCCAGCCGTTCAGCGACGAGCCCGGGCAAGGCAGTGCCGCCGCCACGGCCGAGAACGCGGGAGGCAGTGCCGGTCAGTTTCCCAGCAGCAACGGCAGCGGCGAGACGAGGGTTCATAGTTCCCAGTGAAGGGCTGGCGCGTGCAACGGGGAAGTGACCGGGAGAGCCCGACCCAAGTGCCGGAGCATAGTAAGAGCAGTAAAAATTTTAATGCTCCTGTTATGCTGAAGCGGGAGGTTCGGACTCGATCGGGTCCAGACCGAGCGGAATCTGGGTCGCTTCAGAGGCGTCACGCGGAAGCGTTTGCGCGCTCCGGCGCCAGTAGCCGCGCGGGTCTTTACGCGAGGTGCCGACGTGTTCCAGCACCTGCAGGTCTGCGAGTCTCTGGAGGTAGGCGAGCACCGTCGGCCGCGACATGCCGAGGAGTTGTAGGGCTTCAGTGGTGGTCATGCGGCCCTCGCGACCGAGGAAGTCGAGGACGCGCTCGGCGCGTGGGGGCAGCGCATCGAGGATGGCGGCGGACAGTTGGCCACCCCAGAGCGTGACCCGGACAGAGGCTGGACGCTGCTCGTACACGGGCTCGGGGAGGCCGACGCGGCGCATCTCTTCGAACATTCGGTCCACGCCTTCGCCCAGTTCACGGCCGTAGCCGAGGTCTGCGACGGCGCGGGCGATGCGCGGGTTGCGAGCGAATCGCGTGGAGCGGATGTTCTCGACGCGCACGATGCCGGGCAGCCGGCCCGGGCTCTCCACCTCCAGGCGGTCAGCGAAGATCTCGACACGCACGTGGTCCCCCGCCATCGAGTAGGAGCGGTGGGTAAGCGCGTTCACGATCGCTTCGAGCCACGCAGCCTCGGGGATGAGGGTCACAGCGGCGAATTTGCCCCCTGGCTCAAGCCGCGTGACGGTGACGAGGCGGCGGCGGACGAACCGCCGGGCGGCTTCGATCTGGGCCCCGATCGCGCCTTCGAAACGCCGGTCTTCGCGCACGTTCCCCCGCGCGCCCGCTTCGCGCGCGAGGCCCTGGTAGGTCAGCACACGCACCATCGCCTCTGGGAACAGCCGCTGAGGATGTGCGGCGAGCAGAAGATAGCCGGCGACGGACGGCACTTCGACACGCCCGGTGATCGTCAGCAGGCCGCGTGCGGCCAGCGCTTCGTCCGAGGGTGTGCGGGGGCGCATGCGCCGCAGGTACTTCGCCACAAGATCGTCGTCGAGGTCGGCACGCGTCGCACCGTTCACGGGCTGGCCGTCGTAGACGGAGCTGCCCTTGTCGTAACGCAACTCCGCCGTTTCAAAGCTCTTAAGTTTGCGCGATTCGTCCCCAACGCGGAGAAAGACTTCGTCGCGGTTGTTGCAGTGGACCAGCTCGCCGGGCTCTATCTCGACAAGCATCACGTGGTCCGCCGAGCCTCGCACGTTCGCGCAGGGGAGCAAGGCAACCGTATGGCGCACCGGCGGTTGAGTGAAGTTCACGGCTGCCTGCCGCCAGTCGTGGACGAGGGCA
>JAYUAG010000398.1:0-3787 GCA_043741475.1 Thermoflexaceae bacterium
ACCACCACGGGCAACTGCTTTCACGGCAGCGCGTGGCTCGCCGCCCACGCCAGCAACGCGTCTGCCTCAAGCGTGTTCATCACCCGCGCGGCTGGCAGAGCGCACTCTTCCGCCCGCGCGCAGCCATAAGGCTGCCACGCCAGCTGGCCCGGCGCGTGAGCATCGCTGTCGATGGTGAAGATGCAGCCCATCTCCAGCGCGAGCTTCAAGAGTCGCCGCGGCGGGTCGAGCCGCTCCGGCCGGGCGTTGATCTCGACCGCCTTGCCGAAGCGCTGGCAGGCAGCGAAGACCATCTCCGCGTCGAACTCCGATTCCGGTCGGCCCTTCCCGCTCCCCGCCTCGGCCGTACGCGAATCCTGGCCTACGAGCCGCCCCGTGCAGTGCCCGAGGATATCCATGTGTGGGTTGGCGACGGCGGCGACCATCCGGCGCGTCATCTCGTTCGCCGGCATCCGCAGCTTGCTGTGGACGCTCGCAACGACGACATCGAGCCCCGCCAGCACCTCGGGAGACTGGTCGAGCGTGCCATCATCGAGGATGTCGACCTCGATCCCGGTGAGGACCCGGAAGGGCGCGAGCTTCGCATTCACCTCGGCCACGAGCGCGAGTTGCTCCCGCAGCCTCGCAGTGGTCAGCCCGTTTGCGATCTTGAGCCGGGGCGAGTGGTCAGTGAGCACCATGTACTGGTGTCCGAGAGCAATTGCGGCGAGCGCCATCTCTTCGACCGGGCTGCCGCCATCGGACCAATCGCTGTGCGTGTGGCAGTCTCCATGGAGGGCGGCGCGGAGCGTGCCACCCTCGGGCATGGGGCCGCCCCGAGAGGCCTGAGCATCTTCGAGCTTCTGGAGGTAGGCCGGCACCGCTCCTGCGACCGCCTCGGCGATAACCGTCGCCGTCGCCTCGCCGATCCCGGAGAGTTCGCGCAGCCCTCCGCCGATCGCCCGCGCCGCGAGTTCCTCCGGTGGAAGCGCCGCGATCGTATCCGCCGCGCGGCGGAAGGCGCGCACGCGGTAGGTGGGTTCGCCCGCCTTTTCGAGCAGGAAGGCGATTCTTTTCAGCGCCGCGATTGGATCCATCGCCGTCAGACTACCCCCGCGGGCACAGGCCGCAACGCCCTCGGCCTACCGCGCGGTCAGTCGCCGGCCGCGATATACTCACGGCCGTGCATGCAATGGGGAGGCCCTATGAGAGTTGTCATTGACCCCGACCGCTGTGAAGGTCACGGCAAATGCGTCAAAGAAGCCCCCGAGGTCTTCGAACTCGGCGACGACGACCTGAGCACGGTCAAGCTCGCTGACATCCCCGCCAGCTTGAAGGCGAAGGTCGATCAGGCCATCCGCCTTTGCCCGCGGCAGGCGATCGACTGGGCGAAGTAGGAGGCACAGATCATGGTTCTCGAAACTCCCGTCCGCATCTCGGAGATCGACCTCGCCGACCCGGAGGTCCATCTTCGGAACGAGCATCACGATCTGCTGCGCATCCTTCGCGCCGAATCGCCGGTGCATTGGAACGAGACGCGGGGCCCGTTCGCGCCCTTCTGGTCGATCACGAAATACGAAGACGTGGTCCAGATTTCGCGCAATCCACTGCTGTTCAGCAGCGAACAGGGCATCTCCATCCCACCGCGCGAACTTGAGACGCAGCCGACCTACAACATGATGGGCCGCATGCTCATCACGATGGACCCGCCGCGTCACGTGCGCCTCCGCCGGCTCGTGAACAAGGGCTTCACGCCGCGCGCCGTGAACCTGCTCGAAGCCGAGATCCGCACAATTACCCGGCGTCTGCTGGAAGAGATCGCTGCGCAGGGTTCCGCCGACTTCGTCGTCGATGTTGCGGCGCAGCTTCCGCTCGACGTGATCTGCAGCATGATGGGCATCCCCGCGGAGGACCGCGCGCTCATGTTCCGGTTGACGAACAAGGTGCTCGGCGGCAACGACCCTGAGTACCAGGACGAACTTCCCGCGGGCGTCGAACCCGGCTCCGCCGAGGCCGCTGCGCTCACCGGCGCCCAGGGCGTAACAGGAATGATGGGCTACTTCACGAAGGTCCTCCAGCGACTTCGCTCCGGGCAGCGGGGCGACGACATCACAAGCATCCTTGCGGACGCCGAGGTGGACGGCGAGAAGCTCAGCGACGAAGAAATCCTCTTTTTCTGTTTCCTCCTCGTTGTCGCGGGCAACGAGACGACGCGCAACGCAATTTCGGGCGGCATGCTCGTCCTTTCAGAAAACCCGGGGGAACGGGCGCGGTTGATGAACGACCCGTCGCTGTTCGATAGCGGCGTGGAGGAGATCATCCGCTGGGTCTCGCCCGTCACGCATATGACGCGCGTGGCCACGGCCGACACGGCGATCCGGGGCCAGGCAATCCGCGCGGGCGAGCGCGTCTGCATGTGGTATCCCTCGGTGAACCGGGACGAGGATGTCTTCCCCGACCCGTACCGCTTCGACGTGACGCGCACGCCGAACGAGCACATCGCCTTCGGCATCGGCGAGCACTTCTGTCTGGGCGCGGGCTTCGCGCGGCTTGAGGTGAAGGTCATGTTCGACGAGCTGTTCAAGCGCCTGCCGGACGCGGACGTCTCGGGCCCTGTCGAACGGCTGCGGTCCAACTTCATCGGCGGGATCAAACACCTGCCGATCGCCTTCACGCCGCGGTAACGGCAGGGTATGAAGCGCTATGGCTGAACAGACTGGTGCGGCTGAAACCGACATTCGTGTTGTTGCTGACGATCCTTTGGACAGGTGCATGCAGTTTTTGAACCGGATCGGAATCCCGACCCGGCTGGCCGAGCTGCCTGCGGATAGCTTCCTACCCGGCCTTTCCATCCAAGAAGGTCGCATCGATGTTGACCGGGAAGCGCTGAAGTATCCCGGAGATATCCTCCACGAGGCGGGACATATCGCTGTCGTTCCCGCCGCCGACCGGCGAACGCTCAACACCGCCTCAATTGCAACGCGGAAGGATCGCGACGCCGAAGAGATGATGGCCATCGCCTGGTCCTATGCAGCCTGTTTGGGCATTGAATTGGCACCATGCTTTGTGTTTCATGACGACGGCTATCGCGGCGGGGGTAGCTATATTGCCGACAATTTCAAGGAGAAGAAATACTTCGGTTTGCCGATGTTGCAGTGGATAGGGCTTACGGCGGACGAAGCCAATGCCGCCTCCCCTGGGGGTCGCCGCGTATCCGCATATGCTGAAATGGCTGCGGGATTGACTCCGTGCGTGTCAGGCACGCGAGCGGGGAGTTCCGGTGTCTCCGGAGTCACCACGGCCCGCGCGGTCTCCGGCACGCGAGACGCGACTCTGAGATTTCCTCCGGTGTCGGCGCGCTTGCCGGCACTCTGGCACGGGCGGCGTTAGGCTTGCGGAAACGCCTTCCAAGGAGCACCAGCCATGTCTCGCATCGCCATCACCGGTAGTTCAGGTCTCATTGGCCGCACGCTCAGCGACCGTCTCCGCGCGGATGGTCACGAAGTCCTGCGCGTCTTGCGCGGCAACCCTTCCGACCCGGCGGCGTTGTGGGACCCGGCAAAAGCCTGGGTGCGCGAAGGTGCGCTCGATGGCGTTGACGCGATCGTCCACCTGGCGGGCGCCTCGGTCGGCGAAGGGCGCTGGTCGAAGGAGCGCAAAGCCGAACTGGTCGCCAGCCGCGTGCCGGCGACGCGGCTCCTCGTAGACCACCTGGCGACGCTGAAAAACAAGCCCGCGGCCTTCGTCGCAGCTTCGGCCGTGGGGTACTACGGCTCGCGCGGCGACGAGACGCTCACCGAAGACTCCT
>JAYUAG010000399.1:0-3769 GCA_043741475.1 Thermoflexaceae bacterium
GTGCGCCGGCTGGCGATCGTCGCATAGTCCACGCTGAGTTCGATGCCGAGAAAGCGCCGTTGGCGCTGGTTGCAGACTACCCCGACGGTGCCCGACCCGAAGAACGGGTCCAGGACGATGTCGCCCGGGTTGCTGCCTGCCAGGATGCACGGCTCGACAAGTGCCGGCGGGAAAGTGGCGAAGTGCGCCTCGGGGAAGGGTTCGGTCGGGATGCTCCAGACGGATCGGCGGTTGCGCTTGCCACCCGCCTCCGCAGGCTCCCGCACGGCCGCCGAGTCGTAGTGATACCGGAGCGACTTCGAGAAGAGAAACAGATACTCGTGTGCCTGGGTCGGCCTGTCGCGGACTGATTCGGGCTGGCAGTTCGGCTTGTTCCAGATGATGTCGGAGCGGAGGTACCAGCCTGACTCCTGCAACGCAAACGCGAGACGCCAGGGCACGCCGATCAGGTCCTTCGGTTTGAGCCCGTCCGGCGTTGGCGGCCTGTAGTCCATCTCGCGCGCCGGGTTCTTCCGGTCCGGAGCGCGCCAGGTGCGATTGCCGCTGGTGTACGAATCCCCAAGGTTGACCCAGAGCGTCCCATCCTCGGCCAGGACACGCCGAACCTCGCCGAACGCCGACACCAGGCGGGAGAGGTAGTCACTCAGTAGCCGCTCTGCGCCGAGCTGTTGGTCGCGGTCGACGTTGTAGTCGCGCAGCCCCCAGTAAGGTGGGCTGGTCACACACATCTGTACCGAGGCCGACGGAAGCGTCCGGAGCGTGCGCTCAGCATCGCCGACCAGGATTCGTGATCCCATGACTGGGGCAGTCGCGGGCCGCGCCGCAGCCGATACTCCAAGGTCCAGCGATGGTTGCAGTCCAACCCTATGGTTAGCACGCATGTTCGCCGCATTCTGTCACAACTGCGGCCGCGAGCCAAGCGTCTATGTGGGCGTTGAAGGCCGCGCCTCACCGCTTCGTCGCGCGGATCAGCGCGGCGGGGAGGGTGAAGCCCCAGGGCTCGTCACGGACGTCGAAGGCAGCGCGCTGAGCGGGGGTGGCGCCGCCGAAGAGTTCGCGGATCATCGCCACCTTCGTCGCCGGCGTGCGCATGCGCTTCGTCCAGTCGTCCCCGTCGAGAGGGATGCCAAAACGGTCGAGGATTTCGGGTTCGAAACCGGCTGCGCTGAGCATCCGCATCCATTCGCTGCCGCGCCAATCGCGCACGTGCGAATCGTCGCGCAGGATCTCGATGCAGTTCACGTAGGTATCCAGGCCCGGGTCCTCGGGCGAAACGGTGTCGATCAACAGGAAGCGTCCGCCGGGCTTCAACACGCGCGCCGCTTCAGAGGCTGCTCGCTGAGGATCGGCATAGTGGTGGCAGCTCTGGCGGTTGGTGACCAGGTCGAAGCTGGCGTCAGGATACGGGAGGTTGAGCGCGTCTGCAATCTCGAAGTGGACGTTGGTGACGCCGCGCTGCTTCGCCAGCCCGCGCGCGGTTTCGAGCATCTCCTCCGTGATGTCGGCGCCGATCACCTCGGCCGCCCCGCGGGCTACCGCAAAGGCGGTATGGCCCGCCCCGGTGCCCACATCGAGGACGCGTTCAGCGCCTTTGAGTGCGGCCGCTTCGAAGAGCGCCTGGAGATCGGGGCCGGCGGCATGGTAGGAGCTGACGCCGTATTGCGCGGCGACCGCGCCGAATTGGGCCTGCGAGCGCTGAGAGGCGGACGTGGCGAGCTGGGACATAGGGGGAACTCCCGGCAGGGATAGCTGAGGGTAGCCGACGGCGCTGGTGTGTGCTCCGCCCGCCATGGCGCCACTCGTAAGGCCGCGTCGTTCATCACGCATCCGTGGAGAGGCACTGGAGTGCCGATACAACTTGACTTCTGGTGATTGTCGCGCCACCGGCGGTCTGCCCTCATCCCCCAACCCCTTCTCCCGACGTTGCGGGAGAAGGGGAGTACTGGTCCGCCCGACCGCTGCTGCCGCCGTCTCCCAGCTAACCTGAGGGGCGCCAACCCGCGGGCAACACACTGGTCACCCCGCCGGCTTCACACCCGGGGCGGGCGCCGGTTCGCGCGTCTCCACGGGTCGCGGAGTCTTCTCGGGTGCGGCCGTGCCCGTATCGCCGGGGACGCCCTTCGTCGACACTGCCGTCGGCTTTGGGGGCTCGGGCTCGCGCGTGGGCGCTGCTTTGGGGGGCGCTGGCGAAAGCGTCGCGCTGCGCGGCGGCTCGACTGTCTTGCCGGGGGTTGGTTCCAGGTCTTTCGCCGGCCAAGGCGAGGGCGGCGCCGGTTCGGCCGTCGCCGATGGCTTCGCCGTGGGTGAGGGCGATGCTGTGGGGCTCGGGCTGGGCGCCCGCTCCTCGGACGGCGTCACACGTGCCTCCGGCCTAGCGCTCGGCGTCGCCGTTGAGGACGCGGTGGCTGGCTGTTTCGTTGCGCTCGCCGTGGCCGTGCGTGTGGCGAGCGCGACGATCGCGCCTCCGACGCTGGTGTCGCTCGCTTCCCAGCCGCCGGCCGCAAACGTACCGCTGATGGAGAAGAGGATGACGCCGCCCGCGCCGGCGAGTGTCGCGGCTACCCACCAGGGACGCATCGACCGCTGTGTTCGGCTCATGAAGACACCTCCGTGTTTGTTCGAGAACGCAGCCGCAAGACAATCTCCCAGAGCAGCCACGCGCCGAGCACAACCGCCAGGGCCACCGCGAACCAGAGCCCGAGCCCTGCCCCCGCGAGCACGCCCGCGTTCGGGACGGTGAACCACACCTGGCCGCGAAGGTCCCGCGCCTCAACCTCGCCGTTGTCGGCTGCGGGGTTGTTGTCGCCCTTCGTCACCAGCCGGTAGTCGTGGAGGGTCGTGGTTGCGCCGCTCGCGCGGTCCACCAGTTGTGTCTCGATTTCGTTGATACCAACCACACGGTGCACGGTCGGCGCCTGGTCGCTGCCAGCGACGAAGAGGACTAGGTCGCGCTCCTTCACCGTGTCGATGGCCGCCGGCCGCACGACGATCAGGTCTCCGGTTTTGATCGCCGGCGCCATGCTGTCGGAGCTGACGCTGAGCACGCGGAAATCGAAGAACTGCGTCGCCACCACGGCCGCGAGCAGCAGGCCGCCGCCCAGCCCGGCGGCAAGCGCCCCGAAGGCGAGGAGAACCAGCCTGAGGGGTCGCACCCGCGGCGTTCGCGAGAGCGATGGTTGAGAAACGGCGATCGCGGTCATGGTCTGTCCTTCCTGCGGTCGATCGGGCATTGATCTATGGCGACGCGACCGGGTTGGCCGCGCCACCATGGACCGGGAACGGGGATAGCCCCCAGGCGTCCCCTATGAAACCGGCTCAGCCTCGGCCGGCGTGGGCTGCGGGTTCTCCGCCACAATCGTCACTTTGTAGAGGACGATCTTGCCCTGGCAGCGCGCGGGCGCTCCGGGCGCCACGGTCAGGTAGGCGGCGAACTTGCCGCCTTCGCCGCCGGGAGGGATGACCTCGCCGGGGTTGAGGATGCGGACGGAGCCGCGGAAGTGTTCCGGGCCGCAGGCGGCGACGGCCTCATCGGCGTCGAGCGTTGGGTCCGTGTGGCCGAGGACGGCGCGGACGCGAAGACTGCCTTCGACGACGCGCAGCCTGAAGTCGCCGCCGTTCTTCGCCGAGCCTTTGCCTACGAGCGTGCTCACGCCGTTGTAGCCGATGAGCGTCAGGCAGGGAATCGGAGAGGCGTCCTCCGGGTCGGCCACGGCGATGCCTGCGGTTTCGGGTGAACAGACCGGTTCGTAGCGGATCTCGAAGCCGTTGG
>JAYUAG010000400.1:0-19490 GCA_043741475.1 Thermoflexaceae bacterium
CGGGTAGCCGAGCAGGTACGTGAGCACGAACCAGGTGTGGCTGGAGCGCTCGCCGATGCGGCAGTAGGCGACGATGTTGTCGCTCGACTTCAGGCCCTGCTCCTGCTCGTAGATCGCGCGCAAGTCGGAGGCAGACTTGAAGGTCCCGTCCTCCGGGTTGGCCGCGCGCGCCCAGGGCACGCTCTTCGCGCCGGGGATGTGACCGCCACGGAGGACGCCTTCCTGGGGGTATTCGGGCATATGCGTCTTTTCGCCGCTGTACTCTGCGGGACTGCGCACATCGACGAGCGGCAGGCCGGCGGCCTGGTGCTTGAGCACCTCGTCGCGGAAGGTGCGGATCGTCTTGTCGTCGCGTTCCGGCGCCTTGTAGCTGGTGGCGGCGTACGCCTTCACGTCGCGTGTGAGTTCGCGGCCTTCCTTCTCCCACTTCAAGCGGCCGCCATCCATCACCTTCGCGTTCGTGTGGCTGAAGAGCTGGAAGACCCAGAAGGCGTAGCAGGCCCACCAGTTGTTCTTGTCACCGTAGAACACGACGGTCGTGTCCTTCGTGGCGCCGATGTTCGACATGAGCTTTTCGAAGCCGGCACGGTCGAGATAGTCGCGGCGCACCTGGTCGTTCAGGTCGAGCGCCCAGTCCACCTGGACGGAGCCGGGGATGTGGCCCGACGGGTAGAGCAGCGGGTCTTCGTTCGATTCGACGATGCGGATGGCCGGGTCATTGAGGTGGCTCGCGACCCAATCGGTGCTGACGAGCACATCGGGGTGGACGTAGCCGCGTTCGGCGATGCTGGACATGGTGGTTGAACTCCTTCTTCGGCGCCCCGTGGCGCGGTGCGTTGAGGGGTGATAAGCGTAGCCGTCCGAGTAAAGTCTAGCAAGTCAGTCAACAATGCGAAGGCCGTTGGCCGTTGGTCATTAGCCATTGGCCGAGCCGAGAGCCACCAGGCGCCACTCGCACGTCGGGATGCGGAGCGACCCAACGGCCGACGGCCAACGGCCAACGGCCCGGCCGGCCTACCTGACTTCGACGGCGAGCGTCGCGGCGAGCGAACTCTCCCAGACGTAGGTGGCGCCCTGGAACGTCGTCTGCTCGGCGCCTGTGAGCGTGACCGTGAAGCGGAAACGGTCCGTGGTGACGCTGCGCGTGACGCCGGGCGACATCTCCGAGGCGGCGAGGGCGATCGTTACCGTACCGGAAGAGACATCGTTCACGAGCACGCGGATGTCGGGATAGATGCCGTCGAAGCCGCCGCCGCGGGGCACGTCATAGGCCTGGCCCTGCCACTGGAACCAGTAGGCATAGCCGACCACCTCGCCCGCCGTCGTCTTCAGCGTGACCGTCCGCCCGCGGCAGCAGAAGGGTCCGATCGTGCGGCCACCGTTCCCTTCCGCATCCGATGGGAGGACGAAGGTGGTGCGCTGGAGGACGAGCGCGCCGGGCTTCGGGGTTGGGGTTGCGCTGGCGGTCGCCGTTGGCGTGGGCGAAGGGGTCGAGGGCGTTGCGGTCGCCGTCGGGCGCGTGGCGGTGGCCGTGGCGCTTGGGGTGGCCGATGGCGAAGGGACGGCCGTGCCGGTCGCCGGACCGCGGCTCGAAGTGGCGGTGGGCGGTGGCGGGGTCGGCGTTGCCTGCTCCGGGCGCGCGGACGCGGTTACGATCACTACCGTGATGCGCGCCGCAGCGAACGGCGTCGTGGCTCCTGAGTCGTCGTGAAAGTGAAAGTAGAGGGCGATGCCGATCGCCGCCGCACCCACGGCGACGATAAGCCCGCCCACAGCCAGCAGGGGCTCCCGCCACGGTGATGCGCTCATCGCCCCCAACCTATCAGAATGCGGGCGAAGGCGAACGTCAGCCGCAGCGGGTGAACGGGCGGGACGGAAGTCCTTCGTCTCCGCCGCCGATTCTCCGTCCCGAGTCCAAAGCCCGTGCGGAGGCAGTGACGACGCGCCGCCCCAGAGACGCGGTACTCTTTTGAAACGCCGCTTCCGGCGCCACCGTGAAAGGTGCACAATGGCGCTCGCGCAGAACGCGCGGGGGAGAGACTGCTATGGGCGCTGCATTGGGGATCGATATCGGCGGTACGGGCATCAAGGCCGCCCTGGTTGACCTTGATGCGGGCAAGCTTGTGACCGCACGGCGGCGGGTTCTGACGCCCCAGCCTCCGAAGCCCGCCGCTGTCTGCAAGACGATCGCGAAGCTTGGCGCTTCGGACGAGTATCGCGACGCGACCGTGGTTGGCGCAGGATTCCCGGGGGTGATCAAGGCTGGAGTCGCCTACACCGCGGCGAACCTTGGCGCCTCCTGGGTGGGCAAGGATGTCGCGAGTCTCTTCGCCGCCGCGCTCGGCCGGTCGGTGGCCGTGGCGAACGACGCCGATGTCGCCGGCCTGGCCGAGCTGCGCTACGGCGCCGGCCGCGGCCAGCAGGGGGTGGTTGCCATGGTGACGCTGGGGACGGGGATCGGCTCCGGGCTCTTCCTTGATGGCCGCCTTGTCCCAAACAGCGAACTTGGCCACATCGAAATCCGCGGCAAGGACGCCGAACGGACGGCGGCGGCGCTCGTCCGCGAGACGAAGAAGCTGAGCTGGAAGCGCTGGGCGAAGGACGTTGAGGCGTACCTGCAGAAGCTTGAAGCGCTCATCTGGCCGGACCTGATCATCATCGGCGGAGGCGTGAGCGCCACGCCCGAGAAGTTCCTGCCGCTGATCAAGACGCGGACGAAGGTCGTGCCCGCCACGCTGGGCAACGAAGCTGGCATCATCGGCGCGGCGCTCTGGGCTTCGGAGACGGAGATTGGGGGCTGACCGTGGCCAGCCCCGGCGAGGGTAGTCTCCGCGCTGGTGAGGGGATCAGCGCGAAAGACGTGCGAGACCGGCCCGGATCTTCTCGATCGGGCTGTCAGGAAGCTGGACCAGGCGCCCCGGCGCCCCGGCCGGGATCGAGGGCTGAGAGGTCGCCTCGACGCGCGCCCGTACGCGCTCGATCAGTGCCACCGCCGCGCGGTGGCTCGCTTCCAGTTCCAGGAGCGTATCGCCGGTGAGGAGGCCCGCGTCGAGCGCGGGTTCCGCCGCGAGGTAAGCCTCGCGGAGACGGTCAAGGAGCGCCTCCACGTCGTCACGCTGGCGGACGATCGTCGTCTCCCGTTCGGCCAGGAGGTCCGGGACAAGCGTGGCGAGTTCCTCAAGGTAGTAGCTCGAAGGCTCTGGCGCCGGCTCTGGCGTTTCAATCACTTCGAATTCGGTCGGTTCGGCCATCGCGACACCTCAGCTCTGTTTGGTGCCTGAGAGCGTCGCCGGGAGTGCGAGGTAAAGCCAAGGTGATGGTGACACCGTGGCCCGGAGAACGGGCGGTGCTATCCTCGGGAGGATGGTTCGCTCATTCGTTTTGGCCGCCCTTGCCCTGAGCACGCTTGCTGCGTTCGCGTGTGGCGATGGCGGCAGCGCGCCCGGCACTTCAGCGACGGCCACGACCGCCACGTCGGCGCCGCGCCCTACCACCGCGCGGGGTTCGAGCAGTCCCGGGACGAACCCGGGGCCGAAGCTCCCCCAGGGGAACGTCGACGCGATCCACCCAACGCACGGCCAGAAGGTGACCCAGGCCTCGACGCGGACGCCGGACCCCAAACGGCCGAACGGCGTCTGTGCGCAGGTGAACTTCAAGGACCTGCCGGAAAACGGCCAGTGGTTCCGCCTTGTGCTTGATGGCAAGGAAGTGACAGCGGCGAAGGACATCACGTGGGTGCTGCCCACCGATGCGAACACGAAGCTCCCGGAGGCTGGGACGCTCTGCTATGCGCCGAAGGATGGCTTGGGCATCGGCCCGCACCAGGTGGCGCTCGGCGTCCAGAACCCCCGGAACGCGTCGGAGCCGACTCGCCAGATCGTCGAATGGGAGTTCGAAGTCACGCCGTAGGGCGCGCGAGGCTCACCACGGAGATGCCGTCCATGGGGAAGTCCTTGAGGTTGTCGGTAATGATCGTCGCGCCAACGCGGTGGGCAACCGCTGCGATAAGGGTGTCCGTCATCGAAAGCGGTATCCCGCGACGGCCGAACTGGTAGCGCCAGGCGCCGGCGCGAACAGCGTCGTCAGGTGAGATGGACCAGAGGCGGAGCGCATTGAAGATCTCCCTCCAGCCTGGATGCTCGTCCGGATGAGCTCCCGAGTAGCATTCTCCGATGACGACCTCACACGAACCGACCGTCTCACCGCCGTTCAACACCCGTTGGAACCACTCCCGTTCGACACGATGGCCTCTAGAATAGCCGATCATGTGGGTTGAATCAGGCAGATACAGGCTCATTCCTCGGCCGACTCCCCGTCGGGAAGAACGGGGCGGATCGTATCCCAGGGATTTGGCGCGCGGCGCTGCTCCCTGACCCAATTGTAGATGTCCTCCCGGGTCGCCCATTCCGGGTGGTCCTCCGCTTTGACGAAGCCCGAGAGGCGGGTGAACACTTCTTTCGCGTGTTCGCGGCGCAGCCATTCGTCGACGAGTCCGGCGACCGTCTCGCTGCGCTTGCGGGGGCCGACCAGCCGGTCCAGCGCTTCCACCATCTCTTTGGGCAACATGACGTGGGTGCGGATGAGCGTGCTCATGTGCGTCTCCTGTGTGACAAGCTTAGCACACAGAATCGGCCCGGCCGCACTCCGTTTTGGGGCTGCCGGAAGCCTGCCCACGGCTCCAGGCGCGGACCGCGCACGCACCAAACAGAAACGACGGAGTTGCCCGTGGGTTGGCCGTTGACGACGTGGCTGGCACGAGCGACGTTGGAAGACTCACATCGCAGGCAAACTTTACCGCAACCACGGGCGCCCAAAGTGGTGAATGTCAGATGAACCAGTCAGGAAAGGAACACCCACTATGAACCGCCACCTCCGATCCCTCGCCACCGGCGCCACGCTGTTCGCGGGCTTCGCCGCCGCGACCGCCACCACCTTCCAGTACGCCTCCGCCGGCTCCCCATACGTCGGCGACCCGGACTACGTCCCGATCCACTCGGACGCCTCGCCCCGCGGCCTCATCCAGGTGAACGGCGACAGCCGGAGCGCCACCGGCCGCGACTACCTGAACATCCTCGCTGCCCGCCTCGGCGTTTCCACCACGACCGTCGCCCTCGCGATGCGCGCCACGAGCCTCCAGGTGCTTGACTACGATCAGGCCGCCGGCTTCATCACCGCCAGCGACGCCGCCGATGTGCGCGCCTCCATTTACTCCGGCGAGCTCGTGCTGTACGGCTACGGCCGCAGCGCCTACGTCCTTCCCTTCGCCCCGGCCTACTACGGGACGACCTTCAGCGACCTTGGCTTCTTCCTTGGCATCGATGCCCTGACGCTCCAGAACACGCTTCAGTCCGGCTACTCCCTCGCCGCCATTGCGAGCGTCACGGGCGTGACGCGCGATGAGCTGAAGGGCTTCCTCACGAACGAGCTTGTCGATTCGCTCAACGCCCAGGTGTTGGCTGGGACGCTCAGCTCGTCCGAGGCGTCTGCCCAGCTCTTCATCGCCGTTTCCCAACTCGATGCGCGCATCGACGGCCAGGGCTACGCCCGCATCGACTTCCTCAGCCTGCTTGCGACGAATCTGGGGACCACGCTCCCCGCGCTCGTCGGCGCGATGCAGGCGGCCAGCCTCGAGCGCCTCAACGCCGACCTCGCCGCCGGCCTGGTCACCGTCTCCGAGGCGAACGCCATCCGCGCCGCCATCCTCAGCGGCGCCGAGCTGCTCTACGGCTTCGGCGTGGCTGCCCCCTCGGCCCCGATCAGCGCCGGGCTGCTCGCGTGGGTGAGCCAGGACGCGGTCGCCGCCTTCCTCTATCAGTCGACGGCGCAGCTCAACGCGAAGCTCGCGACGGGCCAGTCACTCTCCGGCATCGCCCTCGAAGCGGGCCGCACGCGGGCTGAACTGCGCGCCTTCCTCATCGACGAAATCACGGCGAACCTGAACGCCGCCGTCAACGCCGGGCAGCTCACAACGGCCCAGGCGCTCGCCGAACTGCAGGCCGCGATCTCCACCCTCAACGCCAAGATCACGGGCGTGTTCCCCGGCTGGGGGCCGACGTTCTCGTCCTCAACGGTGCCCGTCATCATCTTCGTGGGCTGAAGCGCCCGCCGTCCCGAGACGCAACCCGGTTCGGGGCCGGGAGCGAACGAAAGAGGCCCACACGGGCCTCTTTCGCGTTAAGTTTGCCCGCCGCTACTCGCCGAACTTTCCGTGGCGGCCCGCGCCCGCCGCGAAGCGCGCCGCCCCTTCCTGCGTCTCGCCGCTACGGATCGTTTCCATGCCCAGCCTGTACTCGTTCGTGATCGCGCCCGGAAGGTCGAGCGACCATTGTTCGTATGCCGAGAGCCGGTCGCTACGCAGGCAGCGCTGGGGGAAGGCGGTCAGCTCGCGCGCGAGCTGCTTCGCCGCCGCCAGGGTCTCGCCCTTCTCCACCAGCCGGTTGGCGAGGCCCATGCGGTACGCCTCCTCTCCCAGGACGCCCCGCCCGGTGAGGATCATGTCCATCGCCTGGCTCTGACCGATCAGCCGCGGCAGCCGCACCGTCCCGCCATCGACAAGAGGCACACCCCAGCGACGGCAGTAGACACCGAAGGTCGCATCGCGTGCGGCGACGCGCAGGTCGCACCAGAGCGCCAGCTCGAGCCCACCCGCCACAGCAAACCCTTCGACGGCGGCAATGCACGGCTTGGAGAGCAGCATGCGCGTCGGGCCGAGCGGGCCTTCGCCCTCTTCGCGTACGCGGTTGCCGCGCCCGCTGGCGACCCCTTTGAGGTCCGCGCCCGCGCAGAACGTCCCGTCAGCGCCCGTGAGAATGGCGACGGCGAGCGACTCGTCCGCGTCGAAGCGCTGGAAGGCGGCGAAGAGTTCACCCGCGGTCACGCCGTCGACGGCGTTGCGCACCTCAGGCCGGTCGATCGTGACGATCGCGGTCGTGCCCTCAACCTCGAAATGGACGGCCATGCTCTTCACCTCGCGGGTTTGTTGGCAGGCACGGTAGCACCGTGGCCCTCGGCACGCTCGGGCGGACTTAACGCAGAGACACAAAGGACGCGAAGACCGGGTTTCCAGAACGTCTTCGTGCTCTTCGCGTCTTCGTGTGAACCCCGCCAGGAGTCAGGCTCGTGGCCCTTACGTTTCATTCACGCGAAATCTTCCATTCCCGGCGTCTTGTGTGAACTACTTCACACAACGAATCAAGAAACTTTGTTATAAATCGTGTGTCTTCGCGGACACGTCCAGCGCCCATGTGTTGCAAGAGCGCCCCGGAATGGGCGCTCTTCTCCACGTCCGGGGCTCGCCCGGCCGTTGTCCGGCTCGCCCGGCGGACTCACGCAAAGACGCGAAGGCCGCGAAGTCCGCTTCCAGTGAGTCCTTCGCGTCCTTCACGGTCTTTGCGGTAACCAGCCGCTGCCACCGGCCAGGCCTGCTACGCTTTGCACCAAATCCCCGAACGCCCCGAAGGGTCGCCACATGGTCAATGTCGCCGTCATCTACTACTCCGCCACCGGCAACGTCCATGCCCTCGCCCAGGGCGTCGCCGCCGGCGCTGCGGCCGCTGGCGCGGAGGTGCGCCTGCGCAGGGTGCACGAACTTACGGACGCCGACACGATTGCGAAGAACCAGCGCTGGGCAGACCACGTCGCCGCCACCGCCGCCATCCCTGAGGCAACCCTCGCCGACCTCGAATGGGCCGACGGCATGGTCTTCGGTTCACCCACGCGCTTCGGCAACGTCACGGCCTCGCTCAAGCACCTGATCGACCAGTGCGGCGGTCTCTGGGCGCAGGGAAAGCTCACCGGCAAGGTCGTCTCCGGCTTCACCAGTGCGTCCACCGCACACGGCGGCCTGGAGAGCACGCTCCTCGCCCTCTACAACACCTTCTACAGCTGGGGCTGCATCATCGTCCCGCCCGGCTATGGCGAGCCGAACCAGTTCCAGCAGGGGAACCCCTATGGCGCCTCGTTCGTCGCCCGCCGCGGCGCCGTCCCGGGAGAGGTCGAACTCGCGTCCGCGCGCTTCCAGGGGCGCCGCGTGGCCGAGGTTGCGGCGAAACTCCGGGGCTGAGAGCCCGGGTCGGGCAATAGCATCGTGGCCACGGGCGACTTCGACATTCGCCCTGGCACTCTCCCGCCGGACGATGTGGTTGACGTATCCGGCGTTGGCGAGGGCATCGAGGTCCCTGCTGTCATTGGTTTCGAACTCGAAAACGCTGGAGCACACGACCTGTTCACGGCCGAAGAATTACTCGTTGCGGAGCTCCCGCAGGGTTCTTCACTCCTCGGCCGGGACGTCCTCAACCGCTTTCAGCTCGTTTACACCGAACGCGAAGGACTGCTCCTCGTCACTGCGCTCGACGATTAGGCGTCGCGGCCGTCCCTGGCCGGGAGCGTGCCGTTCCGGCCGCGGGCCGTGACCGGCTCCCGTGATAACGTTGGCGGCACCCCTTCCCCGGAGAGGCACGCAGTGACCGACGCCCGCGGGACGCTCAACGGACGCCGCCTGCAGGTGACCGTGGGCCTCGCCACCATCTTCGCGCCCCTCAACTCCTCGATGCTCGCCGTCGCCCTGCCCGCCTTTCGTCGCGAGTTTCACATCGGCGCCGCCCAGGCAACATGGCTCGTCAGCTCGTACCTGGTCGCCGTCGCGGTCAGCCAGCCGGTCGGCGGCCGGCTGGGGGACGCCTTCGGGCCGGTGCGCGTGATGCGCTGGGGGCTCCTCCTGATGGTCCTCTTCAGCGTTTTGGCGGCGTTCGCCTGGAGTTTCCCGGTCCTCGTAGTCTTGCGCTGCCTCCAGGGCGTGCCCGCCGCTCTTGTCCTCCCGTCGGCGGTCGCCTACCTGCGGAAGCGGGTCGAACCAGAACGGCTGGGCACGGTGCTTGGCTTCAACGCGGCGGTGATCGCCGCTGGCGCCGCCATCGGGCCGGTGCTCGGTGGGTTGCTCCTCTGGGCGTTCAACTGGCGTGCGCTCTTCCTCGTAAACGTCCCCTTCGCGCTCGCTGCGTTTCTGCTCGTGCTCCGGCTGCCCGAAGAGCGAGGTCACGGCCGGCTCTCCGTCTCCCTCGTTTCGCTGCTCGCGCTCCTCGCCGCCTTCGCGGGCGTGACGCTCTTCGGGCCGGCTCTCCGTCTTGGTGTCGACGCGTTGCTCATTGTCGCCCCCATCCTCTTCGCGACAGGCGTCATCGGCTACTGGCTCGCCTACCGGCGAGCGGGCGGCGGCGTCGTCGAACTGCGGCTTTTTCAGCGCCGCGACTACGCCGCGGCAACGTTCGGCAACGCCTGCTCGAACCTCGTGATGTACAGCGCTCTCGTCGCCGTCCCCGTCTACCTGGACCAGGTTGAGCACCTGGGCGACGCGGCGATTGGCGCGTCGCTCCTCTCCTTGAGCATCGCCCTCAGCGGCCTCGGGCCGTTTTCCGGTCGCCTCTCCGATTCCATCGGCCCCCGTCCACTGTTGCTCGCGGGCGCGGCGGCGATCACTGCGGCCGCGCTCGGGCTTGCCCTGGCGGTCGGCGAAGCGGGGCCGGGAGTGATTGTCGCCATCCTCTTGCTCCTGGGGGTTGGCCTGGGGTTGCAGCAGAGCCCCATGCAGGCCGTGGCGCTCCGCTCCGTTTCGCGCGAAGAGGCGGGCTCGGCGAGCGGCACCTATTCGCTCTTTCGCTATGTGGGCTCCGTCGTCGGCACCGCGATCCTTGCAGCCATTCTCGCGAAGGACCCCACGGCCGCCGACTTCCGCCTGCTGTTCCTGGTCGTCACCGGCTTCGCCGTGGCGAGCGTCGTCGCGGGACGGTTCGTGAGCAACGGCGTCGTTGCCGCGCCAGAACGCGTCGCCGCGCCGGCCGAGGGTGGCGGATAGACTTCACCTCCCCTTGACCCCGGCGCCCGGCGGGACCGTTAGAATCGACCCGTGCACGAACTCATCGACCGGCTCGCGGCCACGCCGAAGATCCTTGCCAACCTCGTTGCCGAGGCCACGGACGAACGCCTCGACGCCGTTGTGGGCAACGGTTGGAGCGCCCGCACCACCCTCGCGTTCTTCCGCGACGACGAGTCCCTCGCCACGCGCTGCGCGCTTGAGCGCATGCTGGCGGAATACCATCCTGCACTCAGCTTCCCCAACAGCGTGGACTGGGAGCGGCGCCGTAACCGTAGCCGCGACCGCAAAGAGCAGCTCCTCGGTGATTTCGCCCTCCAGCGACAGGCAAGCTTGGCCATCCTGCGCGGTTTACGACCAGAAGACTGGGAGCGGAGGGGGTCCGCGGAGGACCTGGGCGACTTTTCAATCGCCGAGTTCGTCGCCGACTGGGTGAAGTACGATCACGACCACATAGTCGAGCTTGAGAAGGCGATCGGCGAGACGTTCGCCCAGGTGATGGAACGCCGCGCCCATCCCGCGTGACCCAGGAATCCCGGTGGGGATTCTCGCTGTGCCCGCGGAGTTAGCATTATGGCCGGGGGAGCCGCGCCCTGATCCCGTCCGCTCGGGCCAGACGCGCCACACTCCACCTGGAGACGCTCATGCCACAGCCCGGACTGATCCTGGTGACCGGTCGCGGCGGCGAGGGCCGCGATGTCCTCGACGCCTGCCGCGCCGCGGGTTTCACCATGGGTGGCGTGCTCATTGCTGGTGGCGGCGAATCCGGCGATGTGAATGGCGTGCCGGTCCTCGGCGCCGCCGAAGACTGGGAGGCGCACCTTGGCGGCGAAGGCTGGGTGCTCGCGGTCGATTCCGCCGCCCGGCGGAGGCTCGGCGAAGCCCTCCTCGCCCGCGGCGAGCGCCTGCCGCCGATTGTCCATCCTCACGGTTGGCTCTCACCTTGCGCCACCGTCGGCGCTGGTTCGGTGCTCATGCCGGGCGTCGTCGTAAGCGCGAACGCTACCATCGGCCGCTTCTGCATCGTCAACGCCAACTGCACGCTGGACCACGACAACCGCCTCGAAGACGGCGTCCACCTCAGCCCCGGCGTGACCTTCCCTGGCGGCGTCATCTGCCTCGAAGAGGCGTTCGTCGGCGCCGCCGTCGTCGCCCTCCCCCGCATTACGATCGGCCGCCGCGCGCTCGTGGGCGCCGGGTCGGTCGTCACCCGCGACGTCCCCGACGATGCCACCGTCGCCGGCAACCCCGCGCGAATACGGTAGGCGACGCGCGTTAGCGCGGCGCCAGGCATCAATCTGACCCCAGCGGCCACAGAGGGCCGCGACTCCTTGACCGGTGTCGTCCGCTCTCGGAGTTCGCTCGCCGGCCACGTAAACTACGCCCATGCCTCCGGAACCTCTCCCCGCCGTGGTCGCCCTCGACCAACTCGACAGCCTCATCCAGCACGTCCGTGGACTCAACGTGATGCTCGATAGCGACCTTGCGGCCCTCTACGACGTCGAGACGCGGCTGCTGGTGCGGGCTGTGAAGCGACAGGCCGCGCGGTTCCCGCAGGACTTCTGCTTCCAACTGACCGTGGATGAGCTGGTTGGTTTGAGAAGCCAATCTGGCATCGCAAACGAGCCGGCAAGCACCTCCACGGGACCTTTGAGATCCCAATCTGGGATCTCAAACACTCCCACTGCGGTCGAGAATGAGGTTAAGAGATCACAGTCTGTGATCTCAAAGCCGGGCCGCGGTGGACGGCGCTACTTGCCCTACGTCTTCACCGAGCAGGGCGTGGCCATGCTCTCCAGCGTCCTGCACAGCCCGCGTGCTGTCGCCGTGAACATCGAGATCATGCGCGCCTTCGTGCGCATGCGCGGACTGATCGCCGGCCAGGCGGAGCTCTCCCGGCGCCTCGACGAACTGGAATCGCGCTACGACGAGCAGTTCAGCGTGGTCTTCGACGCGATCCGCGAGTTGATGGCGCCGCCGCCCGGCAGCTCCCGGCGACTGGGGTTCGCGACGCCCGAAAGGGACGGTAGCCGTGCCGCACCGCCGGCACTGGAATCCGAATGAAGCCCGGCACGCCCCCTGGCCCTGGGCGGGGAGCGGACTCCCGCGGCCAGGGACGGCCGCGACTCCTAAACGCGGCCTCGTACGGCCACTACACACCCGGCCGGCTTCGACGCCCGGCGACCTGCGTCGCCACGCCGTGCGCCTTCAGTTCCATACCATCGTCCAGCGGTAAGAGCTCCACGTCCTCGCCGTAACGGTGTTTCAGTGCGAGGCGGATCAGTTCGTCTGTCAGCGCCGGGTTCTTGGGCAACAGGCTACCGTGGAGATAGGTGCCGATCGCGTTGCGATAGCGCGTGCCCTCAGTACCGTCTCCGGCGTTGTTTCCGAATCCGCGCACCACCTTGCCGAACGGCTTCGCCAGCGGCCCCGGATAGGTGCGGCCGCCGTGGTTCTCGAAGCCCACAACCTCCCCCAGGTCGGTCGCCAAAACGACGTCGCCGATGCAGCGGTCCGCGCGCGGGCCGGGGTGGCGCGTCTCCACGTCGAAGACGCCGATTCCGGGGATGACGCCGCCCTCATGGTCGATGTAACGGTGGCCGAAGAGCTGGTAGCCGCCACAGACCGCGAGCACGGGGAGGTCGTCCTCGACCGCCGCCCGCAGTGCATCGCCCTTGCTCACGAGGTCATCGGCGATGCGGCGCTGCTCGCGGTCCTGGCCGCCGCCGATGAGCACGAGGTCGAAGTCACTCGCGTCGAAAGGGTCGCCAATGGAGACGTCAGTCACCTCGAGGGCGATGCCGCGCGCCTCGCAGCGGTAGCGCAGCGCGATCACGTTCCCGCGGTCGCCGTAGATGTTCATCACGTCGGGGTAGAGGTGTGCGAGGCGGAGGGAGCGCCCTGGGACAGGGGTCATGTCAACAGGATAGCGTGCCGCAGAGCCCTGCGGTGCTCGATCAGAGCGGAACGTAGATGACACCCGCTTCCCAGTCAGCCGGTTGCGCTACGTCCACGATGATCAGAATGTTGGATGAAGCCCGCCCGACCGGCGTCTCTTTGATCACAACGATTACGCGTGGCACAAGCCCGCCTGCCCGAATTCTCGATCGGATCAATGGAGCCAGCGTACTGATGTCGTGGGTGAGCAGTATTGCTCCCAGGTCCATCGCGAGGTCAATCACGCGGGAGTCGAGGCTCCCCTCCGGGAGGTGCTTGCGCGCCGATTCAACCGAGTGGGAGGACGCTCGGCGTAGGGCGCGAGCGATGCGCTCGTCGAAGTCCTCATCCGTGAGTAGCAGCATGTCGCTGGGCGATGATTTCCCGTGCGCGCGCCTTTAGCGCCTGTACCTTCGGGTCGGCGTCCAGCTCTCTGAGCGCCGCCCATCCGGCTTCCAGTTTTGCGGCCAGCCATTGGTCCAGTTCGCTCTTGTGACTCAGATAGACGCCAATCGCCCCATAGACCGCGTAGAGGGGAAGCGCGGGGGCTTGCTCAACCATCTGCTCGGGAGTCTCTCCCGAGTTGTACGCGTCCACCACATGCCCAAGGTGAACCCTCGTGCCGGCGATTCGTAGCGTCCCATCTTCCCACGCTGTCACCGGGCCGGACCCGTGGAGTACGTCGGGAGGAGGCAGGGCCGTATCCATGACCCGATCGTACCACAGCAGCGCGTGCCATCAGTCGCCGTTCCCACGTTCCCACGCTCCCGCGAACTGCGTATTATCCCCACTCAGCCTCGAATCAAAAGGGGGCCACGGATAGGGATTCCCCTATGACCACTCCCACTACCGCCCCGGACGAGCCGCTGCTGAACGGCATCCGCGTGATCGACCTCGCCACGCCGCGCGCCGAGTACGCCGGGCGCGTCCTCGCCGACCTTGGCGCTGAGGTGATCAAGGTCGAGCCGCCCGGCGGCGCCGCCGCCCGCCATATGCCGCCGTTCGACGGCCGCAAGCCTGGCCGCTCCCTCTACTGGGCCGCCGTGGGCTTCGGCAAGCGTAGCGTCGTGCTCGACATCGAGCACGATGCCACCGCGCGCGAGCGCCTGCACGCCCTCCTTGCGACGGCCGACATGCTCATCGAGTCCTGCGATCCCGGGGTGATGGCGTCGCTTGGACTCGGGTTCGAAGACCTGGGGGAGCGCTATCCTCGCCTCATCTACGTCTCCGTCACGCCCTACGGCCAGGACGGCCCGTGGGCGGCGCGCCCCGCCACCGAACTGACGCTGGAGGCGGCCGGCGGCCTCCTCGGCATGCAGGGCGACGGCGACCGCCCGCCGCTGCCCGTCGGCTATCCCCAGGCGGCCTTCCACGCGGGAGTGCAGGCTGCGGCCGACGCTATCGTGGCGCTCTGCGAACGCGACCGTTCCGGCCTCGGCCAGCACCTTGACCTCTCCACGCAGGAGGTCATGGTCTGGACGCTGATGAACGCGAGCGGCTACCCACCGAACACCGGCGGCGACCCTCCCGGCAGCGGCGAGGCCCGGCTCGGCTGGGAATCGGCGGCGAGCCGGATCCTGGGCTGCGCCGACGGCTTCGTCATCTTCGGCATCGCGCCCGCGGGCCTTGGCTTGCGCCACGCGACCCACTACCTGGAGTGGATGCAGGACGAAGGCGCGCTCGACGATTGGCCCGAGCCGGATCTGGAACAGTGGGCGAAGGGAGTCGCCGCCGGCGCCGCTGCCGACATGCTTGGCGCGGTGGCGGCGTTGAAACCGGTCGCCGCGCGCATCTGCGATTTCCTCGCGACCAAGCCGAAGAAAGAGCTCTTCGCCGAGGCGGTGGCGCGCGACATCATGCTCGCACCGCTCTATTCGATGACAGAGATTGCCGCCGACCCGCACCTTAGGGCACGCGACTTCTGGATCGATGTTGAGGGCGAACGGTACCCCGGGCCGTTCGCGAAGTTCTCCGGGACGCCGCTGCGGCTCGACCGGCCGGCGCCGGCGCTCGGCCAGGACCAGCACCTTCTTGACGACCTCGGCGCGGCGGCGGCTTGGGCGACTCTGCACGGGAGCGGCGCCACCCGGCACAGCGCCTTCGAGGGCCTGAAGGTGGCCGACTTCGCCTGGGTGGGCGTAGGCCCGCTGATCAGCAAGGCGCTGGCCGACCACGGCGCGACCGTCGTCCACATCGAATCCGCCTCGCGCCCTGATGTCCTCCGCCTCGGGCCTCCGTTCAAGGACGGCTTGCCGGGGATCAACCGCTCGCAGTTCATGGCGAACTTCAATTCGTCAAAGCTCGGCGTCGCTCTGAACCTGGCCACGCCGGAGGGCCTGGAGTTAGCGCGGAAGGCGGTCGCGTGGGCAGACGTGGTGGTCGAATCGTTCACGCCGGGCACCGTGACGAAGCTCGGGCTGGACTACGAAACGCTCTCTCGCGGCCGCCCGGACCTGCTCATGCTCAGCACCTGCATGCGCGGCCAGACAGGCCCCGAGCGGACGTACGCCGGCTTCGGCCTGCAGGGCTCCTGCCTGTGTGGCTTCCACCTCCTCACCGGCTGGCCCGATCGCCCCCCCGCCGGTACCTGGGGGGCGTACACCGACTTCATCAACCCGCGCTACGGCCTCGCCGCCATCGCTGCGGCGGTCCGCCGCCGGGCGCAGACGGGTCTCGGCCAGCACATCGACCTCGCCCAGACCGAGGCCGGCATGAACTTCGTCGCGCCGCTGCTGCTCGACTACTTTCGCAACGGCCGCGAAGCGACGGCGGCCGGGCACGACTGTCTCTACGCGTGCCCTCACGCCGTCTTCAAGGCCGCCGGCGTCGAGCGCTACGTCGCGCTGGCCGTGGAGACACCGTCGCAGTGGGCCGCGCTCAAGGCGGTCGCGCCGCTAGAACGCTGGGCCGGCCCCGAACTCGCTGAGCTCGAGGCGCGCCTCGCGGCGAAGTCGACCATCGAAGACGCGCTGCGCGAATGGTGCCTCCCGCAGGACGCGTTCACGCTTGCCGATCGGCTCGCCGCGGCCGGCGTCCCGGCCTCCGTCGTCGAGCGCCCCTCGGACCTCTACAACGACCCTCAGCTCGCCCACCGCGGCTTCTTCGTCACGCTCGAACACGGCGAGATGGGACCGACGCCCTACGACGGCCTCGCCACCCACTTCTCCGCCACGCCCGGGCGCCTCTGGAAAGCGGCGCCCTGCCTCGGAGAGGACACCCACCACGTGCTTGCAGACATCCTCGGCGTGAGCGACGACGAGATCGCGCTTGCCGCGGCCGCTGGCGCGCTCGAGTAGTTCCAGAAGCGACCGCTCGCAGGGGTGGGCTTGACAGCGGGCTTACGCTCGCCACGTACGGTTCGATCCCACGCACGAGGAATGCCATGCCCGCCGAAGCACCCAGCCGCCGCCTTTCCACCCACGACGCCTCGTTTCTGTATACGGAGACCCCCACAGGCCCCATGCACGGGGCAACGTTCTCCGTCTACGACGGCGAGATCCCGTTCGAGGAGGCGCTCGAATACACCGCTGCGCGCGTCCACCTCGTGCCCCGGCTGAGGCAGCGGCTCGCCTTCGTCCGCTACAACCTGCACCACCCCAGTTGGGAGGACGACCCGGATTTCGACATCCGTAATCACTTCGTCTCGTACCGGCTGCCCGCGGGCTCGACGCTTGAGGAGGCGATCCTCGCCGGCCTCAAGCTCGCCGAACCGATGCTCGACCGCACCCGGCCGATGTGGAAGACGATCGTCCTCGAAGGCGTGCGCAACCGCACGGTCGTCGTCGCCATGGCCCACCACTGCATGATCGACGGCGCCACGGGCGTCGAGATCGGCACCCTCCTTACCGATCTGGACCCGGAGGCGCCAGCCCCGGAGCCGCCCGCCTCCGCATGGAGCCCGGCGCCGTTTCCCGCCGAACAGGATCTCCTGGCAGCCGCCGCGCGCGAACTCTCCATCGACCAGGCGACGAACTTCTTCCGCCAGGCGAACCTCTTCCTTGACCCCGTGAAGGCCGCGCGCCGCGCCCTGGTCCTGGGCCAGGCGACCCGCGCCGCCGCCCCGGTCTTCGACCGCCCCGTCCTCTCCGCGCCCTGGAACCGCGCCCCCGTAGGGCGCTTGCGCACGCTCGCCTGGCGCAAATATCCGTTCGCACTCTTCCGCGCGTTGCGGGCATCACTCGGCGGCACCGTGAACGACGTCGCTCTCACGGTCGTCTCCGACGCGGCCGCGCGCTACCTTGCCCACCACCGTTACGACGCCGCCGGCCGCTATTTCCGCATCATGGTGCCCGTCAACGTGCGCACGGAAGGTGAATCCGGGCTCATGGGTAACCGTGTCTCCAGCCTCATGCCGCTCCTGCCGGCGTGGGTCATGCCCATCGCCGAGCGCCACGCCGTCGTGGTCGCGGAGACGACACGGCGCAAGGAATCGGGCGAGGCCCAGGCGATGCAGCTCCTGATGGAAGAGGGCGCCGCGACGCCGCCGAGCATGATGGCGGCGTCGGTCTACCAGGCGAATGCGCCCGACTTCCATCTGGACGAGTTCGCTCCGCCACCGCCGCGCGTCGACGTGCTCCCGTTGTTGCCCGCCGGCTTCAACTTCACCGTCTCCAACGTCCCCGGCGTGGGTGTGCCCCAATACATGGCCGGGCGCCGCCTGCTCGATAGCGTGGGCACGATCATGATCGGCGGCACCCTCGGCTTTGGCACGGTGGTATCGACCTACAACCAGCACTTCTACCTCAGCTTCACCGCCGAACCGCGCCTTATGGCCGATGTCGAACTCTTCGCGAGCTTCGCCTCCGATGCCGTGCGCAACATGGCGCAGGCCGCGGGCATCCACGCGGTCGAGCCGCTCCCGGTCGGCTGACGTGGCGCGCCCGTCCGCGCTCGTCTTGATATCATGTCCTGACCTATGTCGACCGCCGCCCAGTCGCAGGAGATACCGTCGCTCGCAGAGGAGCCGCCCGGCCTCCCTGCGCCCGACGAGACGCTCCTCCGCCTCCGCCAGGAGATCCTCGGCGGGCGCCACTGGTTCGACGCGACGCTCGAAGCGATCGGCCGCTGGCGCGTCGCCGAAGAGACCGTCGCTGGGCGGCGCTATTGCTACCTCGTCGGCGGCGAAGCGTTCGATTGGATGCTGCTGGCCGAACGCCTCGCCGTTGACATTCGCGACCTGGTCCCCGCGAAGGAAATGGACGCGCTGCTCTTCGATGGGCGCTGGCCGATCGAGGTCGACGACGCCGATTTCGCCGAGCGTCTCGGCCCGGCGAAGTACTCAGCCCACCTCAACTATCTCTACGGTGTGCTCGTGGAAGAGGCGCTCCAGCTTTCGGTCGAAGAAGAGATGCACAAAGAGAGCGCCTCCCGCGCCGGATGGGGCCACGACCCTCGCACCGATGAGGGCATGTATCGCCGCGTCTACGGCAAGGGCCTGCTCGAACTGAAGGCGCTCTACTACGAACAGTGCCGCGTCATCCTCGGCGAGCGGGTGCAGCTCGACGAACTGAAGTCGTTCACCTATTGGCTTTTCAAGACGCGGCTCAAGCGCCAGGACAAAGCCCGTGTCGCCAGCGACACGCGCAAGGGCCTCGCCCAGCTCTCGCGCATGGAGCTCGCGGTGAGCGAACGCCGCCGCGGCGCCACGCTTGATGAGGCGGTCTTCCTGGAGCGCTACGGCGCGACGGGATGAGCGACCAGCAGCAGGCCGCACCGGCTCGGGGTCCGTGGCAGGAGATTGACCGCCTGGATGCCCGGAGGGGCAGCCCGTGGGACAGCTGCGGCGGCTGCTTTGGTCCGGTTGCACTCATCGTCGCGTCATTGCGATGGCCCGGTAGCCGCCGATGGCACGGACTCCGGCGGCCAGGGACGGCCGCGACTCCTGGTTGCACCGCTCTGGTAGCCGCGGTAGGGATTCTCGCCGTGGCCGCGGACTGACGCTCGTTGTGCCCGGAGCGCGAACAAACGGCGCGGCGCTGGCACGGAACGCCCGCGGCCAGGGACGGCCGCGACTCCTGGGTGCACCGCTCCGGTAGCCGCGCCCGGAGTGTGAACAAACGGCCCGGCACTGGCACAGAACCCCGGCGGCCAGGGACGGCCGCGATGGGCTAGTTCCACGCCTCTGGTAGCCGCGGGTAGGGATTCTCGCTGTGGCCGCGGACTGGCGCTCGCTGCCCGGAGCGCGAACGAACGGCCCCGCGATGAAACGGACTCCCGCGGCCAGGGACGGCCGCGACTCCTGGTTGCACCGCTCTGGTGGCCGCGGGTAGGGATTCTCGCCGTGGCCGCGGGCTAGCGCTCGTTGCCCGGAGCGCGAACGAACGGCCGGGCGCTGGCTCGGAACCCGGCGGCCAGGGACGGCCGCGACTCCTGGTTCCATGCCTCTGGTAGCCGTGGCCGCGGGCTGGCGCTCGTTGCCCGGAGCGCGAACAAACGGCGCGGCGCTGGCACGGAACGCCAGCGGCCAGGGACGGCCGCGACTCCTAGCTGTGGACCACCACCAGCGCGTCGGCGCTCGATTCGGCGCCCCAGACTTCGCCCGGGCGGCCGAGGAGCTGGCGGACGGAGGCGTTCGCCTTCGGCAACGCCACGGATGTGAACCGCTCGGTGGCCGGGTCGAAGCGGACGATCGTGTTCGCGCCGAAATCCGTGAGCCAGACCGAGTCGCGCTCGTCGACGTAGACGG
>JAYUAG010000401.1:0-8720 GCA_043741475.1 Thermoflexaceae bacterium
TGGGGCGAGCCGAACGCCCTGAGTTTCGCCGAGGCGCGGAAGGCCGGACGATGACCGCCCTCCCGGCAGGCTCCTCCGGTGCGAGCGCCGTCGCTGTCGCTCGTGCCTGTGCGGCCGCGGCCTGCGCCGAAATCCGCGCCCGCTTTGGCGCCGCGAGCGTGGGCAGCAAAGGAAACCGGAACATCGTCACCGAAGCGGACTTCGCCGCCGAGCGCGCGGCCATGGCGGTGCTCGCTCGCGAGTTCCCCGCACACGCCATCCTCGCCGAAGAGACAGCGTCGGCGGGCTGGTCGGATGGCTGGATGTGGGTCTGCGACCCGATCGATGGGACGAAGAACTTCGCCCAGGGCATCCCCCACTTCGCCTTTAGCCTCGCGCTCTGCCATGGCGGCGAACCGCAGCTCGGGCTCACGGTGCACCCGTTGCTGGAATGGGAGTTCCTCGCGGTTGCCGGGCAAGGCTGCACGTTCAACGGTGAACGCGTCTACGGCTCGGGACGCACGGCCCTGGGCGAGTGTGTGGTGGCGATCGACCTCGGCTTCGACAGCGCCCGCGGTCAGCGGCAGCTCGCGCTCGCCGCGGATCTCTGGTCGCGCGTGCAGGGAGTCCGCGTTTCCGGTTCGGCGGCGCTCGGCTTCGCCTACGTGGCCGCGGGCCTCTGGGACGTATACGCGCACGCGCAACTCAGCCCCTGGGATAGTGCCGCGGGCCTGTTGTTGGTGCGTGAAGCGGGTGGGGTCGCCACTACCTACCAGGGTCAGCCGGCCGGGCTGAGGGACGAAGCCGTGCTCGCGGGGATGCGTGGGCCGCAGGCGGAGATGCTCGAACGGCTGGGACAGCTCGCGGTTGGCGGTTAGTCGATGAAACCCCGTGGGGAGCGGAGCACGCCCGCGCGTTCGCGATCGGCCGGGGCGCACCGCATAATCATCGGCGTCAGGGGGACCTATGTGGATCGTCTTGCCGTCGGTGATTTCGGCCATCGGCATTGCGTTCGTGGTGGTTGGCGTGGTCGTTTCGCACGATATCATCCGCGCGATATTTCTCTCGATCGGCATGTTGCTGCTCTGGCTCGACATATTTCTGACGATGGCGCTCGGCCGCCGCGCCCTGCGCAACATCGACCGCCGCCTGAGACGCATGGAAGCGAAGCTCTACCAGGACAACTAACGGAACTGGTTGGCCGCGCGCCGCCGTGCGCGCAGACGGCGAATGATGTTCGCGCCCAGGCGCGACGCGTCCGGGCATTGTGAGAATCCCTACCCGCCCGCCGGCGCAACAGTCGACGGCTACCGCGCAGTTTCGACGCTCAGGTAGTCGCGACCCACCGTGGTCGCGGGCGGACGAAGGATGGGCGAGCCCAGGCGCGAAGCGGGGCACGACGCCTCCGGGCATCGTGGGGATCCCCTACCCGCCCCCGGCGCAATGGCCGACGGCCACTGATGTTAGACCGCCGAGAGGAACACGACCGCCACGACTGCGCTGCTCACCGCGAGCACGCCGAACAGCCCATCGCGCCCCAAGAGAGCCGTCGCCCGGCCGGCGAGGAGCAGGGCGATAGCGCTCGCCGACGCACCCAACGCACCGCGCGCGGGCGAAACGAACGCCAGCACGACCACGGCTATCGAGGCGCCCGCACCGAAAGCGCCCAGCGCAAGGCCGAACGCGCGCCGCGAGCCGAGCCGTAGCGGGGCGCCCTGGCTTCCCGCGGCCGCATCGGCTTCGATGTCTGGTAGCTGGTTGGCGATGTGTACTGCGACGGCGAAGAGCACCCCCACGGGGAAGACCCACCAGAGCACCGGCTCCCACGCGTGTGCGGCCGTGTAGACCCAGACCGGGATGAGCGGGAAGGCGATTGCCAGCGGCAACCAGCTCAGGACTGTTCGCTTCAGCCAGCCATCGTAGACATAGCCGCAAACGAGGCCCGCAAGCCCGATCAGCCAGGCCGTCGTCGAAAGCCCGAAGGTCGCCACCAGCCCGAGACCGCCACAGGCGACCGCCACCGTATCGGCCGTGCGCCGTTCGATGTGTCCGGCCGGGATCGGCTTCCACGGCTTGGCGATGGCGTCGTCTTCGCGGTCGATGATGTCGTTCGTGGCGCCAATCGAAAACTGGAAGAAGAGCATCCCGAGGCCGAGCTGGACGTAGAGCGAGGCGCCGGCCTGGCGTTCGGCCAAAGGCACGAGCGCGACTGTTAGTGCGGCGACGAGGAATGACGGGAACGGGTGCACCAGCCGGAACAATCCGCGGAGGGCGTTCGCGCGGCGGATTGCCGGGTGAATCGCGCCGGCGTCAGCATTCTTTGGACGCGAGGCGCTCCGCCGCCGTTGCCGGCGGCGATCACGCGCGCTAATAGACGGGCTGGCCAGTCGGCGATTGGGAGCGGGCCAGCTTCAGGTCGGCGGCGGCGCTGGCGGCCATCGCCCCGGCATCGCCCGTCACCGTGATCATCTGGTAGCCAGCGGCGGCGTGCTTCGCCGCGAGCGAGGCGTTCGCGTGGATGCCCGCAACGACGCCGTGCGCCTTGCAGGCCCTGGCGATGCGTAACCGGACCTCTTCGAAAGCGCCCTCGTTGTCCATCCTCGGCTGCTGGCCGAGGGTGATGCTCATGTCCGCCGGGCCGACGTAGACGGCGTCAATCCCCGGGACGCTGAGGATGTCGTCCAGCCGGTCGAGCGCACGCTGCGTCTCGATCATAGGGATGACGGCGATCTCATCGTTGGCGTGGGCGAAATAGTCGGCGCCAGCGGAGTACGCGGCCCGCACAGGCCCGAAGCTGCGCGTCCCCGCCGGGTGATAGCGGCAGGCTGCCACCGCTTGCTGCGCCTCTTCGACGCTGTTCACCATGGGAATGATGATCCCGTAAGCGCCAGCGTCGAGCATCTTGCCGATGATCCCGAACTCGTTCCAGGGGACGCGCACGAAGGGGATCGTGCCCGTGGTGCTCAGGGCCTGGAGCATCGTCGTCGCCACCTGGTAGTCGATCAGGCCGTGCTGCATGTCGATGCAGATCCAGTCATAGCCCTGGTGGGCCATGACTTCGGCGGAGAAAGAACTGGGGATGGCGAGCCAGGCCCCGAGTGTGACTTCGCCGGCCTTCCACTTTCGTTTTGCATCGTTCAGTCGCATTAGGGGGAACCTCCGGGGGCTGCTAGCTGCGCGCCAAGCGTTGATGTGACGGCGATCCTACGCGCTTGGCGAGCCACGGGGTACGGAAAGCCGCGGACTGCCGGGAGAACCCCGCGTCTTGAACGACCGATAGTCCGGTCCCACGTTCCCGGGCCTCGGCGCGGAGGCGACTTCGTGGCTCGGAATGGCGGCCGATGCTATCGTCGGCTGCCGTCGCCGCGCCCAGTGTGTGAAACCCGAAGGCCCCTGAACCATGGCTGAGCGACTTGTCGCCACGCTTGCCGTTGCTGTAATGCTCCTCGCTGGATGTGGCGCTGAGCCTCCAGCGTCACCGTCCACCTCGGCGACGGACGCCTTGGCCGCGACTGCAACCGCCACACCGGTTACCGAGGGTCCGCGTTGGCCCGGATCGGTCGATGTCCATGTCGGTGCGGACATCCCTATCCCTCCGGGCACGACCATGCTCCTCTTGCGCCGGCAGGTGGGGAAGGGCTACGGCTACTGGAGCCTTGTGCGCCTCTCCCATGTCGCCGGCAGTTCTACCACGACGCTCGAGGTGCTCTTCCCGAAGGAGGGCCTCGACGCGAGCGGCCGGCCGCTCCCCGGCGGCGCTCGCCCCGCCACGTTGTTCGGTGTGATGTCCAACAACAACGGACCACTCTACGCATCCCTCTGCTTCGGGGAGTGCGACCCGGTTTTCCGCGATGCCAAGCGCGAGTCGGCGGTCTACCGCTCGGACGACGCGGGTGAGACCTGGCGCGAGGTCTACCGCCGTCCCGGACTCATCATCTTCCGCGGAGTCACCGGCAAGGAGCTCATCGTTGATGGGCTGGAACCGGGAACCGCGTTGCTCCTGCCGTTTCAGGTGGCGGTCCCCGTCCCGCCCGGGGCGGCCCCATTTCGAGTCTTCGAATCGGGTGGCCGCAGGGCATGGCTCGACGAGCAGGGACGGCTCGTGGACGATACCGGTGGCCGGGCCGGCTTCATCCAACTGCCCGACGGCTACGCCATCACTTCCATCCTCGATCGATCAGTTGGGCTCGGGATCGCCCTCACGTTGAATGGGCCGCAACCGCCCCCTCCCTCCAGTAAGTCGGATGACCAGCGGCGGGTTGGCTATCTCGGTCTCTTCGATGGATCAGGCGTAGCCCTCAACGTGCTGCGATTCGCAGGTGTCGAGCGGCCGGATAACGGGTCGAGCACCGTCACGTTCGACCGGCGCACGCTCACAGGCACGTTCGACCGGGAGTGTCCCGGCAGCATCGGCGGGCCAATGCCGGCCACAGTCGACTGGGCGGCAGGCGAACTGCGGTTCTACCGCGACCCCGCGCTCGTCTGCGGGAGTAGCTGGCAGCTGATCGCGTTTCTGCAGGGGCCATGATCGGCCGTCTCGTTTCGTGGCCCGGAATCGCGGCCGATGCTAGCATCGGCTGCCGGCGCCGCGCCCTTGCGCGCGCCCAGTGTGAAACCCGAGGGCCCCAGAACCATGGCTGAACTCCTCTCTGCGCGCCAGAAGCTCGCGCAGCTCGAAGCGCTCAAGGCGAAGGCCACCGAAGGCGGCGGCGAAAAGCGCATCGCCGCCCAGCACGCCCGCGGCAAGCTCACCGCACGCGAACGCCTCGAACTCCTGCTCGATCCCGGTAGCTTCGACGAGATCGACCTGCTCGTGCGGCCCCGCGGCGTGGAGGCGCCGGGCGAATCCGTCGTGACCGGCTTCGGCCGGGTCGATGGGCGCCCGCTCTTCGTCTACTCGTTCGATTTCACGATGATCGGCGGCAGCCTGAGCGAGGCCGTGGCGGAAAAGATCGTCAAGGTGATGGACCTCGCGATGTCCACCGGCGCACCCATTGTTGGCATCCAGGACTCGGGCGGCGCCCGCATCCAGGACGGCTCGGAGAGCCTCAAGGGCTTCGGCGACATCTTCTGCCGGAACGTGCTGGCCAGCGGCGTCGTCCCCCAGATTACCGTGATCATGGGCCCCTCCGCCGGTGGCGGCGCCTATAGCCCGGCCCTCACGGACTTCATCTTCGCCACCGAAGGCTCCGGCCAGATGTACATCACCGGCCCCGACGTGATCCGCTCGGTGACCGGAGAAGACGTGACACACGACGAGCTCGGCGGCGCGCATTCGCTTGCCAGCCGCTCGGGAGTCGCCCACTTTGCCGTCGCCGGCGAGGAGGAGACGCTTGCCGAGGTACGGCGCCTGCTTTCGTTTCTGCCTTCGAACAACGCCGAAGACCCCCCCATCGCGGCCAACGGTGACGACCCCGCCCGCGCGGACGAGGAACTGCTCGACATCGTCCCTTCGGAGTCGAACCGCCCCTACGACGTCCGCGACGTGATCTACCGCATCGCCGACGACGGCGACTTCATGGAAGTGCACGAGTTGTTCGCAGCGAACATGGTCGTGGGCTTTTCGCGCATGGGCGGACGGCCCGTTGGTTTCATCGCCAACCAGCCGATGGTGCTCGCCGGCTCGATCGACATTAACGCCAGCCGCAAGGCGGCCCGCTTCGTCCGCTTTTGCGATTGCTTCAACATCCCTGTGGTGACGCTGATCGATACCTCCGGCTACCTGCCGGGCACCACCCAGGAATACGGCGGCATCATCGTCCATGGCGCGAAGCTGCTCTACGCCTACGCCGAAGCGACCGTGCCCAAGATCTCGATCCTGATCCGCAAGGCCGTCGGCGGCGCCTACGTGGCCATGGGTTCGAAGAGCCTGCGGGGCGACATGCAATACGCCTGGCCGACCGCGGAGGTCGTGGTGATGGGCCCGGACGGCGCCGTGAACATCGTCTATCGCGAAGAGATAGCGAACGCCGCCGACCCGGACACGAAGCGCAAGGAGCTTGTCGCCGATTACACGGCCCGCTTCCACAACCCTTACATCATCGCCGGCCGCGGCTTCGTCGACGACGTGATCGACCCTCGCCAGACGCGCTGGAAGGTGATCCGGGCGCTGGAAATGCTCCAGAACAAAGCCGACCGCAACCCCCCGAAGAAGCACGGCAACATCCCACTCTAGTTCACACGGTTCAGCGGACAGCCTGGGATGGTCTATGCGTCCGCTTGCTGACGCGCGGTTCCCGTGGGCAGCACGCCAGGGACCCGTAGCGCGCGCGTCAGCAAGCGCTGGGATGGCCCGTTGGCGACCCTGCTCGGGGCCGCCTCACGGGCCCGGCCAGCTTCGATTTCCCCAAATCTTTGTCGCGCTTCATTATCCGGCCTATACTGAGCTTGCCTGGTGGCGCATACGGAGGGGGTTCCTGACGTAGTGACGTTTGGCGACAGTCCGCGAGAAGCATGCGGCGTCTTTGGGGTGTTCGCACCCCGCGAAGACGTGTCGCGCGTTACCTTCTACGGGCTCTACGCGCTCCAACACCGCGGCCAGGAAAGCGCCGGCATCGCCACCACCAACGGCGTCGACCCGTTCGACCTGCGCACGGGAATGGGCCTCGTCTCGCAGGTGTTCGATGAAGAGGACCTCGCCTTCCTTCGCGGCCACATCGCCATCGGACACACGCGCTACAGCACCTCCGGCGGCTCGCTCGCCTGCAACGCCCAGCCGATCATCGTGAAAGACCCGGTGACTGGCGAAGAGATCGCCCTCGCCCACAACGGCAACCTCACGAACTTCGAGGTGTTGCGCGACGACCTGGAGGCGCAGGGCGTCCAGCTCTTCAGCAACGCCGACTCGGAAGTCATCCTCCACCTGCTCGCGAGGGCGCCGGGCGCCACCTGGGAAGAGAAGTTCCACTACCTCATGCGCCGCATCGAAGGCGCCTACAGCCTCGTGATCATGACGCGCGACACACTTTTTGCCGTGCGCGACCCGATGGGCGTGCGGCCGCTCTGCATCGGCCGCCTCAACGGGCACGGCTGGGTAGCGGCAAGCGAATCCTGTGCGCTCGAACACCTCGGGCTGGAGATGGAGCGCGAAGTGCTTCCCGGCGAGGTCATCCAGATCGATGCGTCCGGCATGAAGAGCTACTTCCCCGGCCCGGTCGCGCGCAAAGGCGCCGCCTGCACGTTCGAATACATCTACTTCGCGCGGCCCGACAGCGTCTTCAACGGCGAACTCATCTACCCCGTGCGCGAAGAGCTTGGCGCCCAGCTGGCCCGCGAAAACCCCGTTGCCGCAGACCTCGTGATCGGCGTGCCCGATTCGGCCATCCCCGCCGCCATCGGCTATGCGCGCGAATCCGGCCTGCCCTTCCGCGAAGGCCTCGTGAAAAATCGCTACGTCGGACGCACCTTCATCCAGCCCGACCAGCGCATCCGTGAGGCGGGCGTGAGCCTCAAGTTCAACGCGCTCGGTGCAGTGCTCAAGGGCAAGCGCGTCGTCGTCGTCGATGACACGATCGTGCGTGGCACAACCACGCCGCGGGTCGTCAGCCTCCTGCGTAAGGCCGGGGCGAGCGAAGTGCACATGCGCATCACCGCGCCGCCGATCAAGTGGCCCTGCTTCTTCGGCGTCGATATGGCCACGCGCTCGGAGTTGATCGCCTCGAACAAAAGCGTGGAGGAGATCCGCCGCCACATCGGCGCCGACAGCCTGGGCTACCTGAGCCTCGAGGGGCTGGTCACGGCGACGAAGCAGAGTTCAGCGAGCCTCTGCAACGCCTGCTTCACGGGCCGCTACCCGATCGACGTGCAGATGCAGATGGACCGGCTGGAAGTCACCCGTCGCGAGCCAGTGCTCGCCGCCGCCGTCAGCCTCAATCGCGCTGGCGGGCCGTAGACGCGGCTGGCTGATGCAGGGTTTGGGGGGAGACCAGTCCAAGAACGCCCGCCGCGGTGATAGGATGTCTTCGTGCAGGTTCACCTGACAGCTGAGGCAAGCCAGATCGTCGAGGGATACGTCCATCGCGGCGAGTTCTCCTCCGGGGAAGCGGTGGTCGAAGCGGCTGTCCGCTTCCTGAAGTCTGAGGAGGATGAGTACTGGTCGAACGTCAACGCCCGGGTAGGTGAAGCCGAACGATCGGTGGCCGCCACTATTCCCGGCGATCGCGCGTTCTGGGACCGTCTACACTCTCGCGCCCTCCGGCCCAATGGACCCTAGAGTCCACTTTTCAGCGGAGGCAGAGTCGGATCTCGTAGGCATCGTGGATCGACAGGCGGACAACCCTGCTGCCGCCGCGAAGAAGGCTTTGGACGGCCTCGAATCCGCCATCGATCGACTCGCGGAGTTTCCGAGATCCGGTCACCTGAACCCGCGGGTCACGTCGCCCGGCACGCGTATGTGGTCGGTTGGGAACTGGCTGGTGATCTACCGGCCGCGCCCCGGAGGAATCCTGGTGCTCCGGATTGTCGATGGTCGCCGCCGAACGGAGTCGCTGGTCATTCCCGATTGACCGGATCCCGTGCTCAAAACCATCGCCACGACCCGCTTGCTGACGCGCGCGGTTCAGACTCTCACCACTCAGCCTTCCAAACGGCGACGGTCACGGAGCGGGTTGTGTCACACGGATCTTCAGCCTGGCTCAGAAGCTCCACAGCTCCCCTGACCATTCTCCGCAACGACCTCCGCCGCCGTCTTCCGCTCGTCGTTGCGCCACGCCCGGGGCCGGGACAATCGCAGGTGCGACGCC
>JAYUAG010000402.1:0-3752 GCA_043741475.1 Thermoflexaceae bacterium
GCCTGAAGGTAGGTCCAGAGGAGGTCGCGCATGGCCATGTTGATCGCGTTCAGCCGCTCCGGGCGGTTGAGCGTGATCGTCGCCACGCCGCGGTCGTCCACTTCGAAGAGCAGGAGTTCGCCCATAGCGCCAGTGTGGCGCGGTTCGCGGAGGATGGCCAGCGCTACTCGATCCAGTCCGGTTTTTGGATCTGGCTGCGTTCGCGGCGCTGCACCTGGCGCTCGAAGTCCTCGTTGGCCTTGCGCACGAAGTCCGCGAGGTCGTCTGAGCCGAGCTTCATCTGGCTCGAACGCCAGCGCTTGACCATGGCCCGGTCGCGGTCCGAAAGCCCGGCATCGTCCGCGATGTGGTTAACGACGACGGTGAGGGCTTCGACGAGTTCGTCGTCGGTGAATTGCACATTCATGGCTACTTCCTCACCGTTTCGGCGCGGGAACCCGTGGACTTCACGCGGCGCATGAACTTGGCATCGAGGCGGCTGTTCACGGAACGGTTGACCGCGTCGGTGAGCTTCCCCATTTCGATGCTCTTCTCGTTACAGGCAGAGCGCCACTTGCGGATGGCCTCCTTGCCGTCCTCGGAGATATCGGCGTTGTCGATCACCTGGGAGCTGATGAGCATCATCAGCGACCAGGTTTCCGGCTCTTCGAGCAGGACAATCATAAGTTCGGTACTCCTCGTCAGTTACCCGCGAATGCGGGAATGCGTTTTTCCAGGAAGGCGGCGACGCCTTCCGCACGATCTTTTGTGCTCTGGAGGAGCACGGTCAAATCCGTCTCGACGCGAAGCGCGTGGCCTAGCGGCAGAGCGCGCCCGCGCCAGATGGCCTCTTTCGCGAACCGCGTGGCGATTGGGCCGCGGCCGGCGATCACCCGGGCCAGTGCGGTGGCCGCGAAAAGCGTCCCCCCGTCTTCGACGACGGACGACACGATCCCCGCCTCGAGAGCGGATTCGGCATCGAACGTGCCGCCGCGTTCGATGAGCGACACGAGTGCGTTGGCGCCGAGGAGGGTGAGCGAGCGGCGTCCGCCGATACCGGGGATGGAGAGCGTCGCGCTGGCGCCGCAAACGCGGATGTCGCAAGCGAGCGCGAGGTCGGCGGCGCCCGCCGCGACGGCGCCCTCGAGTGCCGCGATTGTGGGAATCGGATAGCTCTCAAGCCATTCGCTATCATCTTCCGTGACGCGGGAAACGCCGCCTTCCAGCGAGAACACGACGGCGCGGGTTTCGTAACCGTCCGTGAGCTCGGCAAGGGCGTCGCGGAGTGAGTCGAACGGGATCGTGGCGGCGCCGCCGATGGTCACGACGAAACCTTCGCGTTTCAGGTCTAGTGGCATTGGACGAGCGTACGCCGCGCGGAAGTTGCGGGCACGAAGGACGCCACAGAGAATCCGCAGAGAGCAACACGACGGAGAGGGAGCGCAGGATGGCGAACATGCAGGCCGCCGCCCCGGTGGAAGAGGCGAAGCTCGGCGACTATCTTCACGACCGGGCGCGCATTCCTGAGGCGCCCCGGGTTCGACCTCCTGACCTGGTGAGGCGCTATCTGCCGTTCGCGTTCGGGCTCCTTTTCGCCGCCGGGGCGATGGCGCTGGCGTTCACGACTCGTGCGACCTGGACGACGCAGCGCGACTGGGTCGTGCCCGTGACGACGCCATTCTGGGCGATTGCGGGCGTGGCGCTGGGGTATCTTGTGGCCCGCGGCAAGTTTCAAGCGCTGGCCTCAGCGGGCTCTTTCCTCGTGCTCGCGCTCGTGCTGACGTTCATCAACGTCTACCGGGGCTACCTGACCGAAGGCCAGGATGACGGGCGAGACGCGCTGAGCATCCTGACGGCGTTCGTGCTCGCGATCGTGGTGCTTCTGCTGATTGTGGCGGTTGTCCGGGTGGTCGTGGAACGATCCGAGCCGCCAGCGCAAGAAGTATAGGTTCGGCCCAGACCCCCGAATCCAGGCGAGCGTCGAAGAAACCCAGGCCGCAGTCATGAGAACCGCGACCAGCGGAAGCGGCAAACTGGGCGCGGCGTGGCTGGCCCCGAGCGTCGCAGTCTGGAATTTCCGCTTCCTACGGTCGCGGTTCCCACCGCACGAGCGTCTGGCGCCGGATGCCTGGAACGGTTGGTGCGGGCGAGACATAGGCGGGGCGCCCAATGAATCTTGTCCTATCGCTCACCCGGTGGCGCAGTTCCGTGTCACAATGGAGGGACCGCGCCCGCGCGGGAGTTGAAACCCTGACAGGCAGCGCCCATGGCCATCGAAGTGACCCTGCTTTCGCACAGCCCGGACCCGATGCGGTCGCTCTACATGGCGTATCGCACCTGCTATAGCCAGCTGACCCCCCGCCAGATCCGCGACCGGATTGCGGACGAACGCATCACCGAGGCGCAGATGCGCGAGTTCATCGACGAGCGGTTGAAGACGGGGCATGCCAGCCCGCTTGAGCAGGTCTGGTTCGAATTCGGCATCTCGGGCGTCTCGCGAGCCTTCAGCCACCAGTTCGTGCGCCACCGCGTGGGCATTTCCTTCGAACAGCAGAGCCAGCGTTACGTCACGTACAAGGCGGGCGAGTTCCCCTACACCGTGCCGGAGACCGTGAAAAAGGCGGGCATGGCGGACCGCATGGAGGAGCTGTTCGAAAAGGTGGGCGCCCTCTACGAAGAGCTGGTGGCAGCGGGCGTGCCGGCCGAGGACGCCCGGTTCCTGCTACCAAATGCGACGAACACAAACTTCAAGATCACGGTGAACTTCCAGAGCCTTCTCCACATCTGCGACCTGCGTCTGTGCACGCGGGCGCAATGGGAGTTCCGCAAAGTGGCGGCGCTGATGCGCGGCGAGGTGATGAAAGTGATCCCCGAGCTGGGGCGATCGCTTCAGCCGAAATGCGGCGAGCTGCGGCTGGGCTACTGCGACGAGAGCGAGAAGGATTGGGAGGCCTGCCCGATCGGCCGCGTACGGCCGCACAAGGACGCGCTCTTCCGCCTCTACAACGCCCACCGGCGGGGCGAGCTCGCGCCGCTGGGCGAGGCGGATTGGGACGCGATCGAAGCGCGCGAACCGGCGGGCGTCGATGGAACGTAGGCGCGCTGGCAAGCTGCTGTTCCCGGCCATCCCGGCGGGGCGAGGGCTGCCGTGGCTGCTTGGTGGCCTCTCGGGCGCCGTGTTGGCGACCGGGCTGTTGACCTCCCACGGTGAAGCCGCGCTCCTCGGCGGCGTGGGCTTGGCGGCGACGGTCGTCGGGTTCCCACTCGCCCGCCTGGTGCTCGGAGGGCCGGAGGCGCCCCAGGATGGCGATGCGACGGATGGAACCGGATCCTCTGAGCCGCCTTCGCCCTGAGCTAACGCGTCGCATTGTCGTCTTTAACTGCAGAAGACCGCGACCGGCGCTGCGTGCCGGCCGCCGTGGGAGGCTTGGCCATGGCTCTGGAGATGGTGGCGCCCGCATTCGGGCACGGACGGAAACCGGGAGTCGTCGCGGAATGGTACGCCGTCGACGGTTCGACGGTGAGAGCGGGAGAGCCGGTGTTTCGCTTCGAAAGCGACTACGTCGCGGTCGAGGTTGAGGCCGAGCGGGACGGGGTGCTCGCCTGGCGGGCGGAGGCCGGGGCCGCGGCCGCACCCGGCAAGGTGGTCGCCTTCATCCTCTCGCCGGGAGAGGCCGCGCCCGAGATCGACCACCAGCCCGAGGGCGATGCCATGGCGGCAACGCCAGGGCCGTCCATCGCCGAAGAGGTCGCTGCTCAACCGGCGAATCCGG
>JAYUAG010000403.1:0-19315 GCA_043741475.1 Thermoflexaceae bacterium
GGCCGCGCCGTCAGGACGCTTCAGTCCTACGCCCGCGCCGTGCGTGACGAGTTCAGCGAAGAGATCGGCTACCTGGAAGAACAGGTGAAGACCGTCCGCGGCGAAGTGGATCAGGCGAAGGGCGCGCTCCGCGACCAGCAGCGTCAGCTCCAATCGGAGATGCGCGAGGCGACGGCGCCGCTGCAGGAGTTCGGCGCCGTGGCGAACGAAGCGAACAATGTCGTCCGCATGGCCGATTGGTCGCCATCGCCGGCGCCCACTACCTCTGACAATCTCGCGTTGGCGGCGTTCGCCAGTCCGGCGCCTGAGCCTCCGCAGGCTGAGCCCGGTTCGCAGCCGGCGCCGCTGGTGTTCTGATGACACAACAGCCCGCATCACCGTCAGACCAGCCGGACCTTCGGCCTGTCGACCTCCCCGTCGCCGGGGCGGAGATGACGCTGATCGAGCACCTGCTTGAACTGCGGACGCGCGTGTTCGTGTGCGCGGCGGCGGTCGTATTGGGCGTGATCGGGGCATGGTTCATCCACGGCCAGATTTTCGACTTTCTGCTTGAACCAGCGCGCGCGAACCTCGCGGAGGGCGATTCGTTCCGCCTGACATCGTTCTCGCCGACGGACCGGATCTTTGTCATTTTCAAGATCGTCGGCTACACGGGCCTGATCCTGGCTTCGCCGGTGATCATCATGGAGGTCCTGCTCTTTGTGTTACCGGGCCTCACCTCCCGCGAAAAGCGGGGCATCTTGCCGGCGATGTTTGGCTTCGTCTTCTTCCTGCTCGCGGGGATGGCGTTCTCGTACTACATCATCCTCCCCGCGTCGCTGAATTTTCTCCTGAACTTCGAGAACGACAGCTTCGAGAACAAGATTGGCGCGACCCAGTACATCGGTTTCGTGACGCGGCTGATCTTTTGGGTTGGCGTCTGCTTTGAGATGCCGATGGTGATGATGCTGCTGGCCAAGGTGCGCGTGGCGCGCGCCGGGCAGATGCTCCGCTTCTGGCGATATGCAATCGTGATCATTGCGCTCATCGCCGCGATCGCGACGCCCACGCCGGACGCGTTGACCATGTCGCTCGTGGTGGCGCCGCTGCTCGGCCTCTACGTCCTCGGTATCGCGATGGCGTGGCTGGTGCAGCCGAAGAAGCCGCGCGAGGCGGCGGCGTGAACCGGCGGCCCGCGCGGCGGCTCACGGGCATCCTCGCGACCGGACTGGGCGGGGGCTTCTTCAGCGGTCTTACGGGCGTTGGCGGCGGCGCCATCATGGTGCCGCTCATGACGGGCGTCCTGCGGCTGCGGCAGCACTCCGCTCACGGCACCTCACTCGTGGTGATCATTTTCGCGGCGGCGGCGAGCGCGACGGTCTACCAGCTGCGGGAAGGGATTGACTGGGCGCTGGCCGCGGCCCTGCTGCCCACGTCGCTGATTGGCGCCTATGCGGGCGCGCGGGCCGTCCAACGGCTGCCGGCGCTTCGGCTGCGCCAGGCCTTCGGGGCGTTCATTTTCCTGGTGGGCCTGCGTCTTCTGTTCTTCCACGATGTGGCCGCTCTGATCGACGGGAGTGGCGCCGCGGAGGCGGCGATCGGCGCTGCCATCGGTCTGGTGGGCGGCTTCGTCTCCGGCGCGCTCGGCGTGGGTGGGGGCGCGATCTTCGTGCCCGCGCTGGTTATCTTGTTGGGCGTGGACCAGCATGCCGCCCAGGGCGTCTCTCTCGTGGTGATTACGGGCGCCGCGGCGGCGGGCGCGTTGACGCATGCGCGTCACGGGACGGTGGATGTAGCGCTTGCGCGCGCGCTCGTGCCGCTCGCCGTGCCGGCGGGGCTCGGCGGCGCCTACCTTGCTTCGCTCCTCAATGGCGCACTCCTGCAGCGCATCTTCGCCGTCGTCGTGATCGTTGTTGGCGCCCAGATGATGACGTCCGCACACCGCGCGCTGCGGCGGGAGCGCCGCGAGGCCGAGGCCACGTCGACGGCGCCGGTATGAACGTCGAAGCGGCGGCCGAAGCGCTCTATGCGGCCGTCCGCTCGTGCCAGCTCTGTGCGCTGGCGAAGACGCGGACGCTGGCCGTGCCGGGTGAGGGGCCGCTGGACGCCGAGGTGATGTTTATCGGGGAAGCGCCGGGCGCGAACGAGGACAAAGAGGGCCGCCCGTTCGTGGGCGCCTCGGGCCAATTTCTCTCAGAATTATTGGCTGCTGGCGGCCTGCGGCGCGAGACGGTGTATATCTGCAACGTCCTCAAGTGCCGGCCGCCGGCGAACCGCGACCCCCTCCCCGCCGAGATCGACGCCTGCCGTGACTACCTCGACGAGCAGATCGACCTCATCGACCCGCTTGTGATCGTGACGCTGGGGCGCTATTCGATGGCGAAGTTCTTCCCGAACCAGGTGATATCGCGGATCCATGGACGGGCGCGGGAGGCGGCGGGCCGCTTTTACGTGCCGATGTACCACCCGGCGGCCGCCCTCCACCAGCAGAGCCTGCGCGAGGTGATGCTGGAGGATTTCCGTCAGCTGCCGGCGCTCCTGGAGAAGGCACGCCACGCGAAACCGGCGCCAGCGCCCATGCTCGACCTCAACCTCGGCCTTCGCGAAGACGGCCCTGCGCACCCGCCGCAACTGGGGTTCCGCGAGTCTGCGGAGACCGTGGCGCCACCCGCTGCCGTCCCGGAGGCGGGCCCGGAAGCGTCTGCTATCCCGGAAGCCGCTCAAATCCGATTATTCGAGTAACGTTCACTTATGCCCACAAGCCCACTTCGCGTTATTCCCCTCGGCGGCCTCGGCGAAATCGGCCGCAACATGATGCTTTTCGAACTCGCTGACGACATCATCGTCGTCGACGTAGGCCTCATGTTCCCCGAAGAAGAGATGCTCGGCGTCGACCTCGTCATCCCCGACTTCGCCTACCTGCGTGAGAACAAGCACAAACTCCGCGCCGTCTTCCTCACCCACGGCCACGAAGACCACGTCGGCGCGCTGCCCTATTTCCTTCGCGAGTTTCACTGCCCGATCTATTCGACGCGCCTGACGGATGGCCTCATCCGCGTGAAGCTAAACGAACACCGGCTGCTCAAGGACGCGGACCTGCGCGTCGTCCAGCCGGGCGACGTGATCAAGGAAGGCATCTTCGAGGTCGAGTTCTTCACCGTCGCCCACAGCATCCCCGACGCCTGCGGGCTGATCATCCGCACGCCGTTCGGGCCGATGGTGCACACGGGCGACTTCAAGCTCGACCACACGCCGGTGATGGACCAGCACACGGACCTCATCCGCCTCGCCCAGATCGGGGCTGAGGGCTGCCTGCTCCTGATGGCAGATTCGACCTACGCCGAGCAAGAGGGCTACACGCCCAGCGAACAGCTCGTCGGCGAAGCCCTGCGCAACATCCTCGTGAACACCACCGGGCGGGTGATCGTCGCGACCTTCGCCTCGCTCATCGCCCGCATTCAGCAGGTGATCGACGCCGCCGTCTTCACGAACCGGAAGGTCTTCGTCACCGGCCGCTCCATGATCGACAACACGGCGATGGCGCGACAGCTGGGCTACCTGAACGTCCCCCAGGGTGTGCTCATCGGTGTCGACGAGATGCGCAACACGCCCAACGACCGGCTCGTGATCGTCACTACCGGTAGCCAGGGCGAGCCTACCAGCGCGCTCACGCGCATGGCGAACGGCGACCATCGCCACATCACGATCGAGAAGGGTGACACGGTCGTCCTCTCGGCGACCGCCATCCCGGGCAACGAAATGGCCGTCTACCGCAACGTCGACAACCTCTTCCGGCTGGGCGCGGACGTGCTCTACAACCGCGTCTCCAACATCCATGTCCGTGGCCACGCCAGCCGCGAAGAGCTGAAGATCATCCAGGGCCTGTTGCAGCCCGAATACTTCGTCCCGATCCACGGCGAATACCGCCACCTGGTCGTCCATGCCAGGCTGGCGGAGTCGGTCGGTGTGCCGAAGGGCAACGCCTTCGTCCTCACCGACGGCGACGTGCTCGAGATCACCGAAGAAGAGGCGCGAGTCGCCGGCCGAGTGGCCGCCAGCTACGTCTACGTCGATGGCCTCGGCATCGGTGACGTTGACCAGCACATCCTCCGCGACCGCGCGCACCTTTCGACGGATGGCGTGGTAGTCGTGATTTCGACCGTGGACAAGCAGACGGGGCGTGTTGCGCGGCTGCCGGACGTGCTCCACCGCGGCTTCGTGGACCTGGAGGGGGGCGAGGAGCTGCTCGAGCGCTGCCGCCAGGTGGCGGCCAACTCGCTCGAAGGGGCCGAGCACATCGCCGAGTTCGGAGATATTAACGTCCGCGTGAGGGACGCAGTGGGCAAGTTCCTGTACGATGAGACACGCCGGAGGCCGATGGTGCTGACGGTGACTGTCGAGGTCTGACCTTCCGGTTTACCAGGTGCGCTACTGCGGGGTGCGCGCCCGGCCTCACACGATGGAGTGTTGCCCATGGTGGCACGCACGACGCGTCCTCGACCCCGCACGGCGGCGACCCGCCCCCGGCGCGGCAAGCCCTTCTGGAAGAAATCCTCGTTCGCGAAGCGGATCAAGAGGACGCCTACGGCCACGCTCGCATGGCTGGCCGCGCTGATCCTTGGTCTGCTCGCTGTCATCGTCCTCGTCGACATCCCGGCGGCGCTCGCGGACGTGCGCGACTGGCTGCTGACGCGGCTCGGGCTCGGACTGGTGATCATCGCCGGCTGGGGGGGCGCAGCCCTCATCGCCTACTGGCGGCAGGCGTACCGCGGGCGCGCAACGTTCCTTCGTTCGACGGCAGGGGCGCTCGCCCTCGGATTGTTCGTTTGGGCGCTCTTCGGGTTGAATCGGGCTGATTGGTCCCTCTGGGGCACGGACTTTCGCTCCGTCACGCTGGGCGGAGGCTTCGGCCACGGGCTCGCCGCTGGGGCGCTGGGCAAGCTCACGGTTGTGTCGCTCGGCGTGCTCGCCATGGCCCTGCTCGCGCCCGTGACAACGCTGGCCATCGCCCGCAACGCGCCGGTTTGTGCGGCCTACGTTTGGGAGCACCGCTGGTTCCAGCGCAGTCTCGCCGCGGTCGGCCGCTGCATCGTTGCGCTGTTCAGCGCGGGCCCCCGGGAAGACCCGGACGAGATTGCGGACGAAGGCGCTGTGATCGGCGCTGGCGCCAGTCGTTCGACGCTGCGCGAGCGCCTCGAAGGGTCGGCCGAGGGCCTCTCGATCCGGCCGACCATCGACCCTGCAGCCCCGTCGCCGCCGGTGGTGGCGGCCCACATCGATCTCGTCCCGAACGTGATGGTCGATGAGCCCGAGGCTTCGGCGGAACCCACGCAGCTCGGGCTGGATCTCACACCTCCGAGGAGCCGCTGGCAGTACCCGGCGCTCGACCTCCTCGCGACACCCATCCCCGCCGTTCACCGCAAGCATGACAACGCCGCCCGTGCCCAGCTGATCGTCGACACGCTCGCCAGCTTCGGTGTCGACGCCACCGTCGTGGAGATCAACGAGGGGCCGACCGTGACTCAGTTCGGGGTCGAACCGGGGTGGGAGGTGCGCTACCGCGAGCTGCCGCTCAAGGACGAATTCGGCAAGAGCATCCTCGGGACCGATGGGCGGGCGAAGACCGAGCGCGTCGAAGTCTCGCGCACGCGAGTGCGCGTCAACCGCATCACCGCGCTCCAGAACGACCTTGCCCTGGGCCTTGCAGCGCCCACGTTACGCATCGAGGCGCCCGTACCCGGCCGCGCGATCGTGGGCATCGAGGTGCCGAACGACTCTGCCTCGGTGGTCACCCTCCGCAGCGTCATGGAAACGAAGGAATTCGCGGAGCTGAACCGCAAGTCGAAGCTCTCCATCGCCCTCGGGCGCGGCGTCGCGGGCGGGCCGGTGATCGCGGACCTTGCGAAGATGCCCCACCTCCTCATCGCGGGCGCGACCGGCAGCGGCAAGAGCGTCTGCATGAACTCGATCATCGCCGGGATCATGATGAACGCCTCGCCGGATGAGGTGCGCTTCGTGATGGTCGACCCCAAGCGCGTCGAACTCACCGCCTACGAGAAGATCCCCCATCTCGTGTTCAGCGAAGTGATCGTGGATGTCGACAAGGTGGTGGGCGTGCTCCAGGCGGTGGTCGCGGAGATGGAGGGGCGTTACAAGAAGTTCGCGGCAGTCGCCGTCCGCAACCTGGAGTCGTACAACAAGCACCCAAAGATCTTGAAGAAGCTCCCCCAATGGGTGGTGATCATCGACGAGCTGGCGGACCTCATGATGGCCGCCCCCTTCGAGGTAGAGAAGCTCATCTGCCGCCTGGCACAGCTCGCGAGAGCGACCGGCATTCACCTGGTGGTGGCAACGCAGCGGCCGTCCGTCGATGTCGTGACGGGGTTGATAAAGGCGAACTTCCCCACGCGCATCGCCTTCGCCGTCACCTCGATGACGGACTCGCGCACGATCCTCGACATGGGCGGCGCGGAGAAGCTCCTCGGGCGGGGCGACATGCTCTACATGCCCACGGACGCGGCCAAGCCGCTGCGCATCCAGGGCGTCTATGTCTCTGACGCTGAGGTGGAGCACCTCGTTTCGTTCTGGGCCGATGACCGTTTCGCCGAGCTGGCGCCGGAGAAGGCCGACGACCTGCTCGAAGAGGCGCTGGTGGAGCGCAACGGCGGCCCGGACATGGACATCGAAGCGGACGACCCCCTTGTTGCCCAGGCACGGACGCTGGCGGCGCAACACAGCCGCGTCTCGCCATCGCTGTTTCAGCGCCGCTTGCGCGTCGGCTATGTGAAGGCCTGCCGCATCATGGACGTGCTCGAAGAGGAGGGCGTGGTCGGCCCGCAGGACGGCGGCGAATCCCGGCGCGTGCGGGTCCCCGCCGGGTTCGACGATGGGCGGATGCTAGAGTGAATGCTATGAGAAACGTGAGGACGCTGGTGCGGCGCCCCCCGGCCGTGGAAGAGCCGCCGCCGTTGCCTGAACACGAGGTCTGTATCTCCTGCAACGCGGACCTCGAAGGGTCGCGTTCCTATGAGCGCCAGCGCGTCTGTCATTCGTGCGGGTTCCATTTCCATCTCGGCGCGCGCGAACGGGTGGCCGCGCTGGTGGATACGGGCAGCTTTCGCGAAACCGACCGGGGCGTCACCAACATCGACCCGATCTCGTTCTCGCTGAACCGCTCGAACTACCGCTCCCGCGTGATCAATGCCCAGCGCCGCACGAGGCTCGCCGAGGCAGCGCTCACCGGCACGGGCACGATCTTCGGCCGCGAAGTCGTCGTGGCTGTGCTGGACTTTTCGTTCCTCGGTGGGTCGATCGGGATCGTGGCGGGCGAACGTCTCGCCCGCGCCTTCGAGAAGGCGACGGCGCGCAAGGGGCCGATCGTGACCGTCACCTCGACGAGCGGTACGCGCATGCAGGAGGGCATCCTCGCGCTGATGCAGCTGCCGCGGGTAATGGCGGCCGCCCTGCGGCATGCTCAAGCGGGCGTACCCCACATTGGCGTGCTCACCGACCCGACGACCGGTTCGGCCTACGCCGGCTTCCTCAACCTCGCGGACTACCTGGTGGCGGAACCGAACGCGCTCGTGGGCTATGCGGCGCTGGCGGCGCTCGAAGCCAGCGAAGGCGCGGACCTCCCTCGCAACGCCCACACCGCGGAAGCGCATCTTGCTCACGGGCTGATCGATGCGATCGTGCCGCGGACGCAGCTGCGGGAGTCCGTCGCTCTGTTGCTCGATGTGCTCATGAGCGACTACCGCTTGAGCGGCCCGGAGCGCAACCGTCGCGCCGCGACGGGCCATTCCGTGCACACGGCGGCGGAGGAGCTGCGCCTTTCGCGCCACTCTGAACGGCCCACAGCGGCCGACCTGATCGGGCGCATGACAACGACCTTCATCGCCCTGCGCGGCGACCGTACCGGCTCCGACGACCCGGCGATCATCGCAGGCATTGCTTCGCTCGGGGGCGAACCGGTCGTCATCATTGGTCAGCAACGGCCTCACGATGGCGCGACGGGTGGCTGGATAACAGCAGCGGGCTTCCGTAAGGCCACGCGGGTGATCGGCTTTGCGGGCAAGTTCAACCTGCCGCTGGTCACGCTCATCGATACGGCCGGCGCCGCCCCGGGCCGCGAGAGTGAGGAGGCGGGCCTGGGCATGGCGATCGCCGAATGCCTCGCCTCGATGCTCGATGTGCGTTCGCCCACGATCGCCGTGATCACGGGCGAAGGCAGTTCGGAGGCAGCCGTAGCCATGGCCACAGCCGACCGCGTGCTCATGCTCGACAATGCCGTGTACGAGGTGATCCAGCCGGAAGACGCCGCCCGCGCGCTCTCCCAGGGGGCGGGGGCGGCGGCCGAGGTCGCCGAGCGGCTGCGCATCACCTCGCACGACTGCCTGCGGCTGCAGATCGTCGATGCGACGGTACCCGAGCCGGGCGAAGGCGCGCACACCGACCACGGCGAGGCAGCGGTGCTCCTTCGCCGCTCGATCCTGCGTGAACTTACGCGCATCCAGCGCCTGAGCGAGAAGACGCGGCTGAAGCGGCGGTACGAGCGCTATCGCCACATCGGCTCCACACGCGCACGCGTCCGTGGGACGATTGAACGCCGCCTCGCCCACCTGTTCGACCGCATCGGCGGCGCCTGGGACCGTGTACGCGGACGCCGCTCGGACCTGCGCCGACGGCTCGACTTCCGCGATGGCGGCGATATCCCGCTGTAGCGCGGCGCGGCATACTTGCCCCGGCAGGATGCCGGGGGGGCAAGCTGGAACCGCTCGACCTGTTGCTTATCCCGCTCGGCCTGGTCGTGGGCGCATTCGGGACGCTGGTCGGGGCGGGCGGCGGCTTCGTCCTCGTGCCCGTCCTCCTCCTTATCTACCCCGACCGCAAGCCCGAACTGATCGCCTCGATGGGCTTGTTCGTCGTCTTCTGGAACTCGCTCTCCGGCGCGATCGCCTACGCGCGGCTGGGGCGGGTGGACTACCGCAGCGCCGCCTGGTTTGCAGCGGGGACGTTCCCGGGGGCGCTGGTGGGAGCGGTGGTGGTGGGCTACGTCCCTCGCCGCACGTTCGACGCGATCTTCGCCGCGGTCCTCGGAGGGATTGGGCTGTTCCTCATCCTGCGCCGAGGCGGCGCCGCCATCCAACCACCAGTGAGCGGCCGCGGCGTGGTCACGAGAGAGATCCGGGACCACGAGGGCGTCATGTACTTCTACTCATTCCACCTCTGGAAGGGGGTCGCGATGAGCGCGCTGATCGGCTTCCTCAGCAGCCTGCTCGGCATCGGCGGCGGCGTGATCCACGTGCCCGTGATGGCGACGATGCTCCACTTTCCCGTGTACATCGCGACTGCCACCTCGCAGACGGTGCTCGCCTTTATGGCTGGCGAAGGGACGATCGTCCATTTCGTCAGCGGTACGCTCACCTGGGATCGGTCGCTCTGGCAGGCGAGTCTGCTGGCCGTGGGCGCCGTACCGGGGGCGCAGGTGGGCGCGCGCCTCGCGCGGCGTTTTCGCAGCGCCACGATCCTGAAGGCGCTGGCGGTGGCGCTGTTGCTCGTGGCCGCGCGGTTGGGGCTCAAGGCCTGGCGGGGCTAGGCGGCGGAGTAAGGCTGCCCCGGCAACTCTATGGGTGCATCTCAAGTTCTTCCGCCTGGGCAGACCGACCACCGCCGCCGCTAGCCGAACCGCGACCGTCAGGGAGCGGGTTGCGTCCACCATGCCAGGGGCTGCTTGGCGGAATGCACCGGACCGATCGTCTGAGATGGTCGACGCAACCCGCTTGCTGACGCGTGCGGTTCGGATTCGAAACGACCGGCCACCATCAGTCCGAACCGCGACGGTCACGGAGCGGGTTGCGTCCACCAGCGCAAGCGATTCGGGATCCGACCTGCCGACGCCGGGGTCGGTCGATACAGTCCGCTTGCTGACGCGCGCGGTTCCAAAAGGACGGTGGTCCGGGACAGAAACGAAGAGCGGCGGCGGAACCGTCGCAGAGGCCCGGATGGTGTCACTTCGATTCCACGCAAGTTGAGACGCACCCCTTGCCGGTTCTCCGGCCGCCGATAGGCTGAAGGCTCAATGAACATCTTCTTTGATGTCGACGACACCCTCATCACCTGGGACGTCAAGCTCCGCCCCGATGTCGTCGATGTCTTCCGCCAGATCCGGGCGGACGGCCACGACCTCTACCTCTGGAGCGGCTACGGGCCGCGCTGGGAGGTCGTGCGCCGCTTCGACCTCCACGACCATGTGCTCGATTGCTTCTGGAAGCCGCTTCAGGACCACCACGAGAAGCTCCCCGGACTCGGCGTCCCGTTCGTGCCGGACTATGTGGTGGACGACCACCCGGACATCGTGAAGGCGTTTGGGGGGACGCTCGTCTTCCCGGCGGGCAAGCCGTTCGTCGAAGACCGCGAGATGCGGCGGGTCTACGAAGAGTTCACTGCCTTCCTTGCGCGCCGCGGCGGCGAAGCGAAGTAGCGGCCGCGTGGGACAGGGAGTCATCCTCATCCGCCACGCGATGCCGGAACTCGTGCGCGGCGTCTCGTCCCGGCTCTGGGGGCTCGGCGATCCCGGCCGCGAAGACTGTGTGCTGCTCGCCCACGCCCTTCGCGGCGCAGCACCGAAGCTCGCGCCCACCGTCTATACCAGCGACGAACGCAAGGCGGAGGAAACGGCGGCCGTCCTCGCGCTGCGCCTCGGTCTGCAGGTGGCCGTCGATGCGCGTCTCGCCGAGGTGGACCGGCCGACGACGTGGGACGACGACTATCGCGCGCAGGTGGGGCGGTACCTGAAGGGCGGAAGCGAACCAGGTTGGGAGCCGCGTGACCGGGTGGTCGCACGCTTCGCGGCGGGCGTGGCGGCAGCGATACTGACTGCGCCCGGCCAGGACACCATCATCGTCAACCACGGCCTCGCGCTCAGCCTCTACCTCAATTCGATTGGGTCCATCGACCTGGTCCCGTTCTGGCGGGCTCTCACTTTCCCGGACGCCTGGCGCGTCGACCTCCGGACCGGCGAACTCACCCACCTTTTCGCCGCCGGGATCCCGCCAACGTGACGGCAACCCTGTCACCTGGCCCCTGTAACCTGTCACCTAACTAATGGCGAACGGTTGCTCGATGAACTCCACGGTGCGGCGTCGCTTGAGCAGCGTCTTCATCCGCCCGAGGCTCTGGTTGACGAGGGGACGCTGCCACCAGTGCCGGACCTGGATGACGGGCAGGACGACGGTTGCGCCCGGCGATTCGCGCAGACGGTCGTTGATGTACCAGGCGAGCGGCTCGGAGGCCGTGCGGTAGGGCGAATCGATGACCACGAGCGGTATCCGCGGGAATTGCTGGGTCCAGCGCTTGATTAAAAGATCGCCGTCTTCCGCGTCGTAGTTCACGTGGACGGCGGTAACGCTGGCCGAGCGCATGCAGGCGGCGTCGAGGGCGGCCAGGGTGGCGAGGTTGATTTCTTCGACGGGCACCAGTGCCGGCGTACGGGATTTGCCGCGTGCGGCGAGGTCAAAGGTCGTGCCGGGGGAGATGTGGAGTTCACGGTGGAGACGTTTGTAGAACCCGCCGATACGCCAGAGCAGATAGGCGATCGCCGGCAGGAGCACGGCTACCATCCAGCCGCCACCGCTGAACTTGGTCACGAGGATGACGACGAACACGGCTGCCGTCGTGACCGCGCCCAGGCCGTTAATGGCGGCCGAACGACGCCAGCCCTTTTCCTTGCGCGAGAGCCAGCGACGCACCATGCCCGTTTGCGCGAGGGTGAAGGAGAGGAACACGCCGAGAGCGTAAAGAGGGATGAGCTTCGTCGTTTCAGCGTCGAAGAGGACGAGCAAGAGCATCGAGAAGACGGTCAGCGCCGCGATGCCGTAGGTGAAGACCAGGCGGTTGCCGCGCTGGTGGAAGAGGCGCGGCAGGTAGCCATCGCGGGCGAGGATCGCCCCGAGCAGGGGGAAGCCGTTGTAGCTCGTGTTCGCGGCGAGGAAGAGGATGCCCGCCGTGAAGATCTGGAGCAGGTAGAAGAGGATGTTCTTCCCGAAGACGCGCTCGCCGATCTGCGACATCACGGTGGTCTTGGCTTCTTCATCGAAGACGATGCCGTAGTGGCGGGCGAGGAGTGTGACGCCGATGAAGAGCGAGCCCAGGATGAGCGCCATCGAGACCATGGTGGAGCCGGCGTTCTTCGCTTCAGGCTTTTTGAAGGCGGAGACGCCGTTGCTGATCGCCTCCACGCCGGTGAGGGCCGTACAGCCCGCCGCGAACGCCTTCAAGACCAGGAACCAGAGCAATGGGTCGTGGTTGATGAGCGGCTTCTCCGGATGGCCTGTGGCGAAGACGTTGGGCGAATCGCTCAGAAACACCTTGATGATGCCGATTACTAGCGTCGCCCCCAGCAACACAACGAAGCCGTACGTGGGGATGGAGAACGCCGTCCCCGATTCGCGCACGCCGCGCAGGTTCCCCATGGCGATCAGCGCGACCAGGACGACCGCCAACGGGACGGCGTAGGGATGGACGCCGGGCACGGCGGCCACAATCGCCTCGACGCAGGCGGCGATCGAGACGGAGACCGTGAGCACGTAGTCAATCAGCAACGAGGCCGCCGCCGCCAGCCCGGCGACCACGCCCAGGTTCTCGTGGGCGACGATGTAGGCGCCGCCACCGTTCGGGTAGGCGCGGATGGTCTGCCGGTACGACGCGACGACGATCGCGAGCAGCAACGCGATCGCCCCGGCGATCGGCAGGCTGGCGGAGAGGAGGCTCGGCCCCGCGATCACGAGGACGATGAGGATCTCCTGCGTCGCGTACGCCGTCGACGAGAGCGCATCGGAGGAGAAGATAGCGAGCGCGACCTTCTTGCTCAGCCGCTCTTCCGCCAGCCGCGCGTTCGACATGGCGTTGCCGACGACCATGTCCTTGGCATCGAGCAGGCGTCCGCGCCAGCCGGTGCGCGGGTCGGCGTATTCGGTCGCCTCAAACTGGCCGGGCGTCACGGGGATGACGCCCGCGTGGGGCCGGGGCACACGGAAAGTGGAGGTCCTGCGCCCGCCGCCCACGGGCGTCATCATCGGGTCTTCAGTCATGCGGCCAGCAACTCATCCCAATGGGGAGAGCTTCGCGGCGACCGGGGCCACAGGCTGGACGGCATCGCGCTCTCCCTCCGCTGCATGGTCTACCGTGCCGCGAGTTCACGCCACCCGAATTGGGTGCGGTTCACGGTTTTTCACGGAACCCCGGCGGCCGCGCAGCCAGTCCGAACCGCGACGGTCACGGAGCGGGTTGGGTCACACGGTGGCCAGGAGGCGGTCGGTCCCGTCGCCGGGCATAGTCGCTACAACCCGCTTGCTGACGCGCGCGGTTCGGACGCTGCCGCTTCGAAGACCCCCGACCCAAGAGGGACATCCGCCACTCATGCAAAACCGCGAACCGCACCCCCCCGAGTTCACGCTAGGGGTGCACTCGTGTAACCTCTCCGGACGGGCTTCCCTTCGTGGAGGCCCGTCCCTGCGTCCCCTGCCGGACGTACGGAAGGAAAGCGAGTTCCACCATGCCCATCGTCGTCGTTATCGGCGGCCAGTGGGGCGACGAAGGCAAGGGCCGCATCGTCGACCTCCTCGCCCGCAAGGCGCGCGTCGTCGCCCGCTATTCTGCCGGGAACAACGCCGGCCACACGATCGTGAACGAGCGCGGCGAGTTCAAGCTGCACCTCGTGCCGGCGGGCATCTTCTACCCGGATAAGGTCTGCGTCATCGGCAATGGCGTCGCCGTAGACCCTGGCGTATTGCTCGGCGAAATCGACACTCTCGAATCGCGTGGCATCGACACGAGTCGCATTATCCTCAGCGACCGCGCCCAGGTGATCATGCCCTGGCACCGGCGCCTCGATCAGCTCGATGAGGAGATGCGCGGTGACCACGCGATCGGCACGACGGGCAAGGGCGTAGGCCCCTGTTTCATCGACAAGGTGGCGCGGCGCGGCATCCGCGTGAGCGACCTGCTCCAGAGCGATGACCTCGCGGAGCGCATCCACGCGGCGCTCGATTACCAGAACCGGGTGATCACGGGCGTCTACGGGGGCGAACCGCTCGACTTCCAGCCGTGCTTCGACGACTATCGCGACTTCGGCCGCCGGCTGCGCACGTACGTGGGTGACACCCAGGCGGTCGTGCTCGATGCGCACCGCCGCGGCGACCACGTGCTCCTCGAAGGGGCGCAGGGGTCGCTCCTCGACCTCGACCACGGCACGTATCCTTATGTCACGTCGAGCGTGCCCAGCAGTTCGAGCAGCGGCGCCGCCCTCGGCGTCGGCATCGGCCCGACCGACATTTCGCGCGTCGTGGGCGTGTTCAAGAGCTACTGCACACGCGTCGGGAACGGGCCCTTCCCGACGGAGCTGCTCGACGAGACGGCGGAGAAGCTGCGCGACCACGGCAAGGAGTTCGGGCGGGGCGAGTACGGGACGACGACCGGGCGGCCCCGCCGGATCGGCTGGCTCGACTCGGTCGCGGGGCGCTACAGCGTGCGCATGAACGGCCTCTCAGCGGTGGCGCTGACGAGGCTCGATGTGCTCGACTCGATGCCCTCGATCAAGATCTGTACGGCCTATGAACTCGATGGGCAGATCCTGGAGACGCTGCCAGCGCGCGAATCGATCCTCAACCGGGTGACGCCGATCTACGAAGAGCTACCCGGCTGGCAGGCGCCAACGACCGAGGTGCGCAACTTCGACGACCTTCCGCCCCAGGCGCAGGCCTTCGTGCGGCGGGTCGAGCAGCTCCTCGGCTGCCCGGTGGACCTGATCTCGGTGGGTCCGGAGCGGGAGCAGGCGATCATCGTGAACCCGATCTTTTAGCGGACAGTTGTCCGACGCTGGGTCTGGACAGGGCGCGTAGGCTGGGGGCCGCAGGCTCGCGGAGGCGGTCGGCGTCGGGCATGGCGAGCGTCGTTCGCAGCCGTTAGCGCGGCCGCGGAACGCTTCCCGCCGACCATTCGACCCAACCGCCATCGAGCCGATAGGCTTCGAAGCCACGAGCCTTGAGGACGACGACCGCGTCATCGGCGAAGAGACAGTAGGTCCCGCGGCAGTAGGCGATGACTGGCCGGTCCAGTGCAAGCTCGTCGAGTCTTGCCGGAAGGGTACCGGGCGGCACGGAAAGCGCCCCTGGCAGGTGTCCGTGCTGGTACTCGAGCGTGGGACGCACGTCGATGAGCGTCACCGTCCCGGCTGCTACGGATGTCTCCAGTTCAGCAATCGTCAGGGGCGTCGTGTCCACACCATCGACCGCGTAGGAGCGGACGAGCTGCGGGATTTCAGGGATGCGTTCTTCGGCGACCGACCTCAGGTCGAGCCAGAGCCCGAGCACGTCCGGACCCGCGAGCCGGTAAACGACCTTCGTGCCGTCGCGCTCCGCGTCGACCAGGTGCGCCGCGCGGAGCACCTGGAGGTGCTGGGAGACGTTCGCCATGGACATCTCCGTTTCATTGGCGAGGGCCTCGACGTGGCGTGGCCCCTGCGCCAGGAGGTCGAGCAGTTCGAGGCGTCGATCGTTCGCCATCGCCTGAGCGACGCGCGCGAAGAGCGGATAGAGTCGTTGCTTGAACGCGCGGTGGGACACGAGCGCATGATACCGAAGGTTCGCTTTTGCGCTTGCTCAAGAGATCTATTGACAATCGTATGGAACACGGTCAAAATCTCGGCAACTCGTCCATGTCAACCCACACGATCGGAGCGTCAGCGATGACCACCACGGAGACGGCAGTCCGGCAGCGGCTTGAAGCACAAGGATATGTTGGCGTCGGCAGCCACGCCCTCGCCCAGATCCAGTTCGGGCTGCGCTTCTCCCCCGCGCTCTGCGCCCTCGGGACGGCGATTGGGACCGCTCTCGGCTCGGCGCCGGTGCTGCTCTTCATGATGGCCACGGCCGTCGCCGGCGCCGCCGCTCCCCGCCACCCGTTCGACCTCCTTTACAACGGCGCCGTCCGCCACGCCCTCGGAAAGCCACCGATCCCGCGCAACGGCCTCCCCGGCGCTTCTCGTGTGCCGTGGGCGCGGTCTGGCTCGCTGCCACGGCGGGAGTCTTCCTGGCGGGCTGGCCGGTCGTGGGCTACATCCTCGGCGCCGCGATGACAGGGATGGCGGGCTTCGTCGCGGTCACCCATATCTGTCTGCCGTCGCTGGTCTACACGCGACTGTTCGATCATGTCGGTGATGTCCCGAAGCTGAACGTGCCAGCCCAACTCGCGACGCTCGACCGCGAAAGACCCGTGCTGGTGGTCTGCCAGAGCGGCGTGACCAGCCTCAAGGGCGCGAAGCTGTTGCGCGATGCCGGGTTCGGAGGCGCCTGCAGCGTGCGCGGCGGCATGGCCAACTGGCTGAAGAAGGGGTTACCGCTTGAGGCTGGCGACGGGCAATGAACGCCGCGGCGCCGCTCCGAAGAGTCCCATCCGCGGTGGTCCTCGGCCTGCGCGCGAACTGGCGCCAGTTCGCGTTGCTGGTAGCGGTGAACGCTTTCGTCGGAGGCATGGTCGGGCTTGAGCGCTCGGTGCTTCCGCTCCTCGCGCGCGACGAGTTCGGCATCGCCTCCAGGACCGCGGCAGTGTCATTCGTGGCGGCCTTCGGCCTCGCCAAGGCGCTGGCGAACCTGTACGCGGGCAAGCTCTCGGAACGATTCACGCGCCGCAGCATCCTGATCGCGGGCTGGCTGGTCGCGATCCCGGTCCCGTTCATGATCATCTTCGCACCTAGCTGGAGCTGGATCGTCGCGGCCAACGTCCTGCTGGGCCTCAACCAGGGGCTTGCCTGGTCGATGACCGTCAACATGAAGATCGACCTCGCCGGCCCGCGACGCCGCGGCCTGGCGCTGGGACTGAACGAAGGCGCCGGGTATCTCGCCGTGGCGGCAGCGGCGTACTCCGCAGGCCTCATCGCCGAGGCGCGGGGCCTGCGCCCCGAGCCCTTCTACCTGGGCATCGCCTTCGCCGCAATCGGGCTCGGCCTGAGCGTCTTCCTGGTGAAGGACACGGCCGCCTTTGTCCAACGGGAGACGGCGGCGCGGGCTGTCCGGCCCGGTGCGCCGGGGCCCTCGCTGCGACGCAGCTTCGCCGAGACGACCTGGCGACGTCCTGGACTCTTTGCGCTCAGCCAGGCTGGTTTCGTAAACAACCTCAACGACGGCCTCGCCTGGGGCATCCTGCCGCTCTTCTTCGCCAGCAGGGGACTGGGGATCGAGCGGATCGGTGTGCTCGCGGCGCTCTACCCACTCACCTGGGGCGCGCTGCAACTTGTCACGGGCTGGGCGAGCGACGTCCTTGGACGGGCGCCCCTGATCGTGGCGGGCATGACCCTTCAGGGCGTCGCGATCTCGCTCATCGGCCTGGGCCGATCTTTTTCCGTCTGGGCCGTCGGTCTCGGTCTGCTCGGACTTGGGACGGCGATGGTCTACCCCACGCTCCTGGCCGCCATCGGCGACTCTGTCCACCCGCGCGAACGCGCGACCACCCTCGGGGTGTATCGTTTCTGGCGGGATACGGGGGCAATGGCTGGCGCGCTCATCGGCGGAGGCCTCGCGGACCTTTTCGGGTTCACGACGGCGATCCAGAGCGTCGCGGCACTGACCGCGGGGTCAGGGATCATCGCCGCCGCGTTCCTGCGCCGTGAACGCGCGTCCCAACGCCCCGCACTGGAGGTAGCGCTATGACGACGATCATCCCCTTCGTCCACGAAGGACTGGGCAACAGTTCCTATCTTGTCGGCCTCGCCGATGGGGAAGCGCTCCTCGTGGACCCCGACCGCAGCGTGCAACGCTATCTCGCCGCCGCCGCCGCGCAGGGCTGGCGGATCACCCGCGTGTTTGAGACGCACCTGCATGCCGACTTCGTCACGGGTTCCCTCGAAATCGCGGCTGCGACCGGTGCGCGGCTGTTCGTTCCGGACGGCGCGTCGGCGGCCTTCGCGCACATCGCCGTCGGTCCGGGCGACGAGATCCCGCTCCCGGGCGGCACCATGGAGAGCATCGCCAGCGCAGGGCACACTCCAGAACACACGAGCTTCGCCCTCCGCCAGCAAGGGGACGTGCCTCGGCTCTTCAGCGGCGGCTCGCTCATGGCCGGCGGCGCCGCTCGCACAGACCTCATCTCCGCGTCGCTCACTGACACGCTCAGCCGGGCGCAGTTCCGATCGATTACAACCGCCTTCACGTCACTACCAGACGAGACCGTCCTCCTGCCAACGCACGGTGGCGGCTCTTTCTGCTCGGCCGGGGCGGGCGGCGAGCGCACCTCCACCCTCGGGTACGAACGCGCCACAAACCCGTTGCTCGCGATGGCGGACGAAGAAGAGTTCGTGCGCTGGTTCCCGACGACCTTCCCGGCCGCGCCGGATTACTTCTTCAGGCTGCGCGCCGTGAACCAGGCTGGGCCGCAGTTGCGCCGCAACATCAGTCCGCCGCCCGCGCTCGAGCCGCGGGAATTCGACCTCGCGCGCCAGAACGCCGTGGTCGTCGACGTCCGTCCACAGGCCGGCTTTATGGCCGGCCACATCCCCGGCTCCGTCGGCAACACCCTGCGCGACGGCTTCGCCACCTGGCTCGGCTGGCTGATTCCGGCTGACGCGCGGTTGCTGTTCGTGGCCGGAGACGAACCCATCGAGCGCGTCCTCGAAGAGTGTCTGCTGGTCGGATACGAACGGTTCGCCGGCGTGCTCCGGGGTGGCATGGCGGCGTGGGTGGCGGCCTGCCTGCCCGTCACGTCCTGGGAACTGGCCGGCCTGGCGCGCGCTTCCCGTCTCATAGCCGATGGCTTCATCGCCCTCGACGTGCGTGAGCCGGACGAGTTCGCCGCCGGCCACCTGCCCGGCGCCACGCACATCCCTCTCGGGCAGTTGCAGGCGCGATTCGCCGAACTCTCCCGCGACCGCCCCATCCTGACGTACTGTGGCCACGGCGAACGCGCCGCCACCGCGCTCTCGTTGCTGGAACGAGCGGGGTTCTCGCCGCTCGCCAACCTGGACGGTGGATTCGAATCCTGGAGCGATTCGCGTCTCCCGGTGGCGACGGGGATGGAGGTGAGGTTGAACTGACCGCAGCCTGCAATCGTCCGAAGCGGAAGACCGGACACTTAAGGAGACACCTCGTGACCACCATGCTCTACGTCGGGACGCACGGCCCCGACGACCCCACCCGCGCTACCTTTCCTTTCCACTTCGCCAACGGCGCTCTCGACGCGGGCTTCAGCGCGAAGGTCCTGCTCGTCGGCGATGCCGCGCTCCTGATGAACCAGGGCATCGCCAACGAGATCCGGGGAGTGGCCGTGCCGCCGCTCGCGGCCCTCATGC
>JAYUAG010000404.1:0-3711 GCA_043741475.1 Thermoflexaceae bacterium
TCGCTGACCGCCTCCTCACCCGCCTCGTCGCCTGTCTTCGCGCCAACGCCCTCTACCAGCCTCTCCGATCCGCTCTGACGGATCAGACGGCCCTCAACACTTGACGGACGACGAAGGATGTCCTCGCGGTCGGGCTAAGGATCGGTCTCGCTAGCGGCGGGGGGCTCATCACTCATCACCCCCAGGCCCCGGTTGCCGCGGTGGCCGAGGGTCTCTAGTCTCAGCCTATGGCAAAGCCGCGCGTCTCCGCCGGGGGCGGTCTGCCCGCAACCCTGTACGTCTTGAAGAAGGGGCGCGAGTCCGGCAGCAGCTGGGCGCTCTACAAGCGCCTCCGTTCCCGCAACGCCTGCAAGACCTGCGCCCTCGGCATGGGCGGTCAGCGGGGCGGCATGGTGAACGAAGCCGGCCACTTCCCCGAGGTCTGCAAGAAGAGCGTCCAGGCCCAGGCCGGCGACATGGGCCGCACGATCTCCGAAGCCTGGTTCCGGAAGACGCCGATCGCGACGATGGAGGCGCTCACCTCGCGAGAGCTGGAGAAACTCGGGCGGCTGACGTTCCCCGTCATCGCCCGCGAGGGTGACACCCATTTCCGCCGCACCTCGTGGGCCGAATCGCTCGACGCCACGGGTGAAGCGCTTCGCGGCGCCCGGCCGGAGGAAGTCTTCTTCTATAGTTCCGGCCGTTCGAGCAATGAAGCCGCATTTCTGATGCAGCTCGTGGCGCGCGCCTACGGCACCGGCAACGTCCACAACTGTTCGTTCTATTGTCACGCGGCCTCAGGAGTCGCGCTGGACGCGGTCTACGGTTCGGGGACGAGTTCGGTCACGCTCGACGACCTGGGCAAGGCCGACCTCGCGCTCATCGCCGGGGCGAACCCGGCGAGCAACCACCCGCGCCTGATCACGCAGCTCATAGCGTTGAAGCGCCGCGGCGGCAAGGTGATCGTGGTGAACCCGCTGAAAGAAATTGGCCTGATCCGCTTTCGCCAGCCCTCCGACGTGCGCAGCATGCTCTTCGGTTCGAACATCGCGGATATCTACCTGCAGCCCCACGCGGGCGCCGACGTTGCCCTCTTCATCGCTCTCCTCAAGCGGCTGATCGAGCTCGGCGCCAGCGATAGCGCTTATATCGAAGCTCATACGGAGGGCTGGTCCGCGGTGGCCGAGGCGGCTGCGGCTTACGGCTGGGATGAGCTTGTCGAACGCAGCGGGGTGGGCCGCGAGCAGATCGACGAGGCGGCTCGGGCGATCGCGGGGGCGAAGCGGGGCATTTTCCTCTGGGCGATGGGCCTCACGCACCACCTCAACGGGGTCGACAACATCCTCGCCCTTGCGAACCTTGCTCTCGCCCGCGGCTGGCTAGGCCGCGAAGGGGCGGGGCTGCTCCCCATTCGCGGGCATTCGAACGTCCAGGGCGTGGGCTCGATGGGCGTCTCCCCGGGCCTTAAGGCCGCTTTCGCGAGCAAACTCGAGGAGCTCTACGGGATCACCGTGCCCCCCGCCGGTCAGCACACCTACGCCTCGATGGAGGCCGCCCACGAGGGGCGAATCAAGGCCGCGTTTCTGCTCGGCGGCAACCTCTTCTCAAGCAACCCGGACCGCGCCTGGGCGACCACTGCCCTGAGAAGCGTGCCCTTCACGGTCTCGGTGACCACGAAGCTGAACGAGGGCCACGTGCACGGCCGCGGCCAGACGATGGTCATCCTCCCTGCCCTCGCGCGCGACGAAGAGGAGCAGCCGACCACGCAGGAATCGATGTTCAACTACGTCCGTCTCTCGGACGGGGGGAAGCCGCTGGTGTCTGGCGCGATGCGCTCGGAGGTCGAGATCCTGGCCGAGGTCGCGCGGCGCGTCCTCCCCGAGGGGAAGTTCGACTGGGAGGCCCTGCGTTCGCACCGCAAGTTGCGCGAGGCGATGGCGCAGGTCGTCCCCGGCTACGAAGAGGTTGCAGACATCGAAAAGACGCGCCAGGAGTTCCAGGTCGGCGGGCGCACCTACCACGAAGCGGCCTTCGGCACGCCAAACGGGCGGGCGCGGTTCCACGTCACGCCGTTGCCGGAGTTCCAGCCACCAGCGGGGAGCTTCCGGCTGATGACGATCCGCTCGGAGGGGCAGTTCAACACCGTGGTTTATGAGGAAGAGGATCTGTACCGCGGCAACAAGCGCCGCGACGTAGTCATGATGGCCGCGGACGACACCCGCCGGCTCGGCTTCGCGGAAGGCGATCGCGTCAACGTCGCGTCTGAGACCGGCTCGATGGAAGTCTCTATCGCCATCGTTGAGATACGAGCCGGCAACGTGGCGATGTACTACCCCGAAGCGAACGCGATCGTGCCGCGGAAGCTTGACGAGCGTTCGAAGACGCCGGCATTCAAGTCTGTGGCGGTTACGGTGACACGCGCATGATCACGCACCTGCAGGGGCGGCTCGCCCGGCTCGATGTCTCTGGTCCCGCCGTCGAGCTGGACGTCGCGGGCGTGCGCTACGAGGTGCTCGTGCCGCTCTTCCTCTGGCCCGAGCTACAGGCCGGGGCCGGTGACGCGGAGTTGGGAGACGGCGCCCAAGGGCCGGAGGTCGGTCTCCACATCTTCTATTCAGCCAGCGCGAACCAGCCCGTGCCTGTGCTCGTCGGCTTCTTGCGGCGGGCCGAGCGCGACTTCTTCCGCAAGTTCATCACGGTCGAGGGCATCGGCCCGGCGAAGGCGGCGAAAGCGATGAACGTCTCCGTGAGCACAATCGCCCGCGCGATCGAACAGGAGGACCGGGCCACGCTCTCCCGCCTGCCCGGCATCGGCCCGCGCAGCGCGGATAAAGTGATCGCGACCCTCCGGGGCAAGGTGGTGGCGGAGGCCGCGCTCCACGATGGCGGAATCGCCCACCCGGTCGACGCCCGACGCATCGAAGAAGGCCGCGTCGTCGCCGATGTCGTCGACGCGATCACGGCCCTCGGTTACCCCCGCGCCGAGGCGAAACGCTGGCTGGAGGACGCGCGCGCCGCCAACCCCGCGCTCACTACGGTCGAAGAACTCACGCTCGCCGTGCTCCGCGGGCGGGACTCCGGATAGTCGCGGGCCACCGTGCACGTGCCATCCCGGGCGCCCCAATCCGTACCGCGAACGTCTATGAGCGCGCGATGCTCAGCCGCTTTTGCACCCTGGATGCTCACTGAGGATGCCATCGCGGGGGTGCGGCTCAGAGTTTTGCATGGAATCGGGCCGTCCGCCGAGCCAGTCCGAACCGCGACGGTCACGGAGCGGGTTGTGTCACACGGCGGCCGGAAGGCGGTCGGTCCCGTCGCCGGGCATAGTCGCTACAACCCGCTTGCTGACGCGCGCGGTTCGGACTGCAGCTTCCAAGTCCGCAGCCTCGAGAGGGACCACGCCGCCCCTCATGCAAAACCGTGAGCCGCACCCCAAAGCGTCAGCGCCCTTGCCGGCATCGGGTACGCTTCTTGAGATGCGAATCACGGTCAGGGTCACGCCACGCGCCGCGAACGATGCGGTCGCGGGGTTCGACGCGGACGGGGTGCTCCGCGTGCGGGTGACGGCGCCGCCGGCGGAAGGCGCGGCGAACGCGGCCGTTGTGCGATTGCTGGCTCGGGCGCTCGCGCTGCCCGCGCGCGACGTTGTGCTCGTGAGTGGCGCGGCGGCGCGAGTGAAGGTGTTCGAGGCGCCGGTCGATCCGGCCGCGCTCGGAGCTGCCATCGAACGCG
>JAYUAG010000405.1:0-3707 GCA_043741475.1 Thermoflexaceae bacterium
AGAAACGCATCCTCTATAAGAAAGGGCGAGTGGACGTGCGTCGCGAGGGCCTGCGCGTCTACCAGGCGCATCTCGGCGCCGCCCTCGATCAACGCGCCCCGGACCTCGCCCGCGACCCCGCGATCGCGGGCCTGCTCGACCCTGAGGCCGCCTCGAGTCGCGGGCGAGCACTGAAGGCGCTCGAAGATCGGCTCGACGCGATCACCTGCGCGCTCGCAGCGCTCATCGCCTGGGAAGATGGCCTTGGCCCGGGCGACCTCTACGGCAACGCAAATGAGGGGTACATCGTGATCCCGGGGAGCGTATCGTTCGCGGCGCGCCGGCCACTTCGAACACCCTGACCTGGGCAGCCCCGCCACTATCGCGTCAGGGCTCGCTTGAGCACCTCAGGGTTGACGCAAGCCGGGGGCTCCCTGCGGCCGAGAACCGCCAGCAGGTTGCTGACGCACAGCTCCGTCATCGCCGCTCTCGCCTGGACGGTGGCCGAGCCGATGTGCGGCAACAGGATCACGTTCGGAGCGGAGAGGATGGGCGCGTCCGCGGCTGGAGGCTCGACTTCGGTCACGTCGAGGGCTGCTCCCGCGATCGTGCCCGCCTGTAGCGCGGCGACGAGCGCCGCCTCATCGACAACAGGCCCGCGGGCGGTGTTCACAAGCCACGCCGACGGCTTCATGAGCGACAGTTCGCGCGCGCCCACGAGGCGCCTGCTCTCAGGCGTCAGGTTGGTGTGCAGGGTAACGATGTCGCTCCGGCGCAGCAGGTCATCGAAGCTGAGCGGCCGGGCGTCGTCGCCCCCGCCGGGGTCGGTGAAGACATCGTTGAAGACGATCACCATGCCGAAGGCACGCGCCCGAATCGCTACTTCTCGCCCGATGCGGCCGTAGCCCACGATTCCCAGGAGCTTGCCGCGAAGGTCAAAGCCGAGGCCGGGAGCTGTTTCGCCGCGGCTCCAGCCGCCGCCTAGGGCGTAGCTGACGTTCGCCGGGAAGTGGTGGGCGGCGGCAAGTATGAGCCCCAGCGTCAGGTCGGCGACGGCATCGTTGAGGACGCCGGGCGTGTTGCAGCAGACGATGCCGCGCCTGTCCAGCTCGGCAAAGTCAACGTTGTTGTAGCCGACGCCGAAGTTGGCGACGACGCGCAGCCTCGGCGCCGCGTCGAGCAGTTCATTGTCGATCGGGTAGGGCGCCGGACAGAGGATACCCTCGGCTTCGGCCATCTGCGCTATCACCACGGCACGCGGCTGACCGACGCAATCGACCACCTCGCAGGCGGCCGCGAGGCGGGCCATAGCCGTTTCGGGGAGGGCCATCGTTACCACGGCGCGCGGTCGGTCGGTCATCGTCGCGCGAGCCTAGGGGAGCGAGGGCCGGGCGGCAAGCGGCCGGGCGGCAGGGTATACTACGTCTATGGCAACCGCGACCGCTGTCCGCATGACCGCTGAGGAATTCCTCAAGACCGAAAACAAGGGTTTCGAGTTGGTCTGCGGCGAGCCCGTGGAGGTGGGGATGGGCGCACTATCCGCCTGGGTCGGCGGTGAGTTTCTCTGGCACGCTCGTACGTACCTTGGTGAACAGCCGGTGGGAAGGCTGTTTAACTCGGAGGCGGGCTATGAACTCTGGGCCGACCGCCCGCTCGAAGTGCGCAAGCCCGACGCAAGTGTCGTTCTTAGCGGCCGGCTGCCGGGAGACACACCGCCGCTCGGCTGGATGCAGCTGGCGCCCGACCTCGCGGTCGAGGTGGTTTCGAAGAACGAGGGCGCGCCGCGCCTCGAAACCAAGATCCGGGAATACCTCTCGACCGGCGTGCGGCTGATCTGGGTGATCTACCCGGAGACGAGGACTGCATACGTCCACCGCGCGGACGGCAGCGTCTCGCGGCTTGAGGAAGCGGATGCACTGTCGGGCGAGGACGTGTTGCCCGGCTTCAGCCTCACGCTCGCGCAACTCTTCGCCTCACTACCCGCGGAGGCGGATTAGGTAGTCGCGACCCGACGTGGTCGCGGGCTGGCGCTCGCAGCCGGGCGCTGCGTGTCGCCGGGGCGACGGGCATCAGTCGGACTCCAGTGCCGGCGGTGCGGCACGGCTACCTCGGTTCGGACGGAACGGTTGTCGCGCGACCGATGCCTGGTAGTCGCGACCCGACGTGGTCACGGGCTGGCGCTCGCAGCCAGGCGCTGCGTGTCGCGGGGCGCCGGGCATCAGTCGGACTTCAGTGCCGGCGGTGCGGCCTGGCTATCTGGCCCGTTCGGACGGAACGGTTGTCGCGCGACCGACGCCTGGTAGTCCAGACCCCACATGGTCACGGGCTGGCGCTGCAGCCAGGCGGCTGCGTGTTGCCTGGGCGCCGGGCATCAGTCGGACTCCAGTGCCGGCGGTGCGGCACGGCTACCTCCGTTCGGATGGAACGTCGTCGCGCGACCGATGCCTGGTAGTCGCGACCCGCCGTGGTCGCGGGCTGGCGCTGCAGCCAGGCGGCTGCGTGTTGCCAGGGCGCCGGGCGCTTCGACCGTCCAGGTCCAGACGCAGCTCGGCCGTGACTCCTGTACATTGCCCCGGTGCTCCAACCCCCGATCGCGCCCATGCTCGCCAAACTCACCGCCGAGATTCCCACCGGGCCTGGTTGGCTCTACGAACCGAAGTGGGACGGCTTCCGGACTGTCGCTTTCGTGGATGGCGCCAGCGTCTACCTGCAGAGCCGCGACTTGAAGCCGCTGGGGCGCTACTTTCCCGAGGTAGTGGAGGCGCTGGCGGCGCGGCTGCCGCGCCCCTGCGTACTCGACGGCGAGATCGTGATCATGGGTGAGCACGGGCTCGAATTCGATACGCTCCAGATGCGCCTCCACCCGGCGGAATCGCGCGTGCGCAAGCTAGCGGCCGAGACCCCGGCTAGCTTCGTCGCCTTCGACCTCCTGGCCGACGGCGAGGAGGACCTGCGCAACGCGCCCTTCTCCGAGCGGCGGGCGAGGCTCGAAGCGCTCTTCGCCGGTGTCGCCGCGCCCGTCCGCATCACCCCCGCGACGAGGGACGCGGAGGTGGCGCGCGACTGGTTCTATCGTTTCGAAGGCGCCGGCTTCGATGGCGTGATCGCCAAGCCGCTCGCCGGCCCGTATGAGCCGAACAAGCGCGCGATGGCGAAGATCAAGCACCTCCGCACGGCCGATTGCGTGGTCGGCGGTTATCGTTGGCAGAAGTGCGAGGAGGGCCGCATGGCGGGGTCGCTCTTGCTCGGGCTGTACGACGACGAGGGCGTCTTCCACCTCGTGGGCCACACGAGCAGTTTCTCCGCGAAGGAGAAGCGCGACCTGGTGGCGTTCCTCGAACCGTACCGCACGAGCGACGAGGCGGAGGGCTTCGGCGACGGACGCTCGCCCGGTGGGCCGAGCCGCTGGAGCCAGGGCAAGGACCAATCGTGGGTGCGGCTGCGGCCGGAGCTCGTCTGCGAAGTCACGTTCGACTACCTCCAGGGCGAGCGCTTTCGCCACGCCTCGACCTTCAAGCGCTGGCGCATGGAGAAGCCGCCGGCCGACTGCCGCTTCGACCAGTTCGTAGCCGCCGTGCCTGCGGAGCTACGCCAGGTGTTCGCGGCGGGTTGAGCAAGGACTCACGGCCCGCGCTACAAGTCAGCCCGAACCGCGCGCGTAAGCAAGCGGGCCGCAGCGACCAAGCAGAGAGCGCACCGGGGCGTCGCGAGGCGGAACCATTCCGCTG
>JAYUAG010000406.1:0-8575 GCA_043741475.1 Thermoflexaceae bacterium
GAGGGAGCGGCAGCCTCAGACAGCGAACCGGGCCGTGCGCGCTCAATCGTGAGCTGCAAGCGGTGCTCCGTTCGGGGTCGCGAATCCAAAAGGACGCGAGAGCTTTGTGTGAAGCAGGTCACACAAGGGCGTTGACTTCTCTTCTAAAATGAATGATGATTTACTCATTCAACGAGAGGTGAGAATCATGACCGTCGACCTGATCAGCATGTTTGAAATGCGACAGCGGGAGCTCGCCACGAGCGCCGAGAGGCGCACCTGGCGAGAGGCCTGGGCCGCCGGCGCCACGGTGAAGCGGCTTGAACGAGCCCTTTCGCGCGCCCGCACCACGCTTCAGCTGCATCCGGCCCGCTAGCCCCAATTCGCCCCTTCTCCCGGCTGATCGCCTGCTCAGACCAAGCGCGCTCGTATCGGAAGCGTCTATAGCAGGCAAAACATGTTCGTGCGATGTGGGGTTGATTTTGTCGAGTATCTAAATAACGCTGGAATCAGTCCTGTCGAGAGAAAGGAGAAAAACCATGAGCATCGACGTACTCTACGCAGGCTACAAGGCTGATGAGTTGACCCGCGCCGAGCGGGACATCAACTACCGGGCCGAGTGGTACGCTCTCCGCAAAGTGGAGCGTCTCGAAAAGGCGCTGCGCAATGCGCGCACGCAACTTCGTCTTACCCCCGCGCCAGAGGCGCGGTAACACCTGTTTCGCACCGGTCAGGAATGAAGGGCGGCGGCGCTCACGAGGCGCCGCCGCCCTTCTGTTTCCCTGGATCCGGACGTAACGGCGGATGGTGCTTAAGGCGGCGCCATAACCGCGCCCTGCTCTATGAAAGTCCTCTCCGCACGACCGGTTCTTCACAGAAGTCCATTGAATGACGGCTGCGTCGCCGCTAACCTCCCGTCGACGCAAGCGCGCCCCGCCACCCGCCCCCAACGGAGACCGCGCCCGCTCGCTCACGACCAACGGCACACACCCACTTCGCGTGGAAAAACGGATTCGCCCATGCCTGGCAGCGCTTTGTCCGACGCACGGGAACTCAGTCGACTCTGGAATGGAGTGCTCGGTTCGCTTCGCTTCGAAGTGGAGGAGTACCAATACGATGCCTGGCTGAAGGGCACGAGCGCGCTCGTCCTGGACGGGAACCTCCTGACGATCGAGGCGAAGACACAGTTTGTGTGCGACTGGCTCCATGAGCACCTCAGCGCGCCGGCCTCGGCGCTCGTGAGTACACGGCGGGGCGCGGCGACCGTGGTGCGCTTCCGTCCGCGGCAGCTCGCATCGCTCACGTCGGTCCTCACTGCGCCGGAGCCGGCCGCCGCCACACAGCTTGCGGGCATAGTTAATCCGGACCTCGCCTTCGAAACCTATGTCGTCGGCGAAACAAACCAGTCAGCCTACCGAACGGCCGTCGATCTCACCTCCGATACACCGTGGCCGCTCGGGCCGGTCGTGCTATGGGGACACCCGGGGCTTGGCAAGACGCACTTGCTCCACGCCGCCGCAGGCCGTGCGTTGAGCGCCGGCTGGCAGGTGACCTGCCTCGCCGCTCATGAGTTCATGGACCGCTACATGGACGCCTACCGCCTCGGGAGGCTTGCGGACTTCCAGCGAGAGGTCCGGCGGTCACGGCTGCTGGCGATCGATGACCTCCAGTACCTCGCCGGCAGGCGAGGCGCGCTCGAGGATCTGCAGCATGCGGTCGACGCTGTCGAACACGCTGGAGGGCGGGTGATTGTCGCCGCCGAACGCCATCCGCTGGACCTCGACATGCCAGCGACCCTGGCCGGCCGCCTTGCCGGGGGCGTAGTAGTGCGGATGCAGCCGCTTGGGCGGGAAGAGCGCCGGCGGTTCGCCGAGCGTACCGCGGCGCGCGCGGGCGTGGATCTGCCGATATGGGCGCTCGAACGGGCGACGGCGTTCGAGGCGTCATGCGTTCGCATCTTGCGGGGCGCGGTGAACGCCGCGATCGTGCTGCACCGCGCCGAACAACTCGACCCCGGCAGGCTCGATGCGGAGCTCTCGCGCGTGGTCCTCCGCGCCGCCAGGCCGGGCGCAATGAGCGACGCTCAGCTCCTTGAAGCGGTCGCGAAACATTTCGGCATGGACGCTGACACGCTCCGTGGGCCCGACCGCACGAAGGCGACGGCACGTGCTCGCGCCGCGGCGGCGGCGGCGCTGAATGGTAGGGGGCGGAGCGTGGCAGCGGTCGCCGCTCTCCTCGGCCGGAAGAAGGGGACGGTGAGCGGGATCCTTGCCGGGGGGCGAGAGACCGTGGCGGCGGACGCCGCACTTTCGGCTCTCCTTGCTGGATAAAGGGCGCTGACCAGGCTCAAGTGGAGCGCAGCAGGTTCGCGGCGGCGAGGACGCCCGCTGTCCCGAAGCCCGAGATCACTCCACGACAGGCGCCACTGATCGCCGAGCGGGCGCTGCCATCCCAGGGTTCGGCGCGGACTTCGACCACGACGCCCGCCGCCGCACGGATGGCGGCCGCCACCGATTCTGCATCTTCCGCCTGGAAGCCGTCGGTGCAGAGGACGACCGCGTCCGAGGGCGAGCGTAGCGCGGCCACCGCCTGGGCCACCGAAGAGAACCGTCTCAACCGCGCGCCTCCCGGCAGTTCCGGCAGCATCATTCCCTCCGGAGCGATCACGAGCACGTTCATTAGAGGATCGGGCCGCCGAATACAGGCGCATCGCTCGTGACACCGGCTTCGTAGAGGGCGGCGATCTCCGTTGCCGAGAGCCCCAGCAGGCCACTGAAGACGGCCGCGTTGTGTTCCGCAAAGAGCGGCGCGTGGGCGAAGACCCGCCCTGGCGTCGCGCTCAAGCGCCAGGGGAATCCGGGCCATGCGTGGGTGCCCGCCTCGGGGTGCGCTATCGGGACGAAGAAGCCACGACCGTTCAGGTGGTTATCGCTGCAGATCTCCCAGTTCTGCATCACGGGTGCGGCGGAGACGCCCCTAGCCTGGAGCGCGGCGGCGGCGTGGTTGTGGTCGAGCGTGGCCGCCCAGGAGCGGATAGCGTGGTCGATCAGGTCGTGGTGGCGTTGTCGGCCGGCGAGCGTCCCGAGCACAGCGTCAGCGGCGAGGTCGGCGCGATCCATCACCGTGCACAGCGCGAGCCAATCCCGCCCGTCACGCACGGTGAGCGCGAGCCAGCAATCGCGGCCGATCGTCGGGTAGTAGCCCTGGGGAGCGTACTCCGGCGAGCGGTTGCCCACCGGCGCCGGGACCGTGCCCGAGAGCACGTGTTCGAGGAAGGGCTGGGCGAAAAACGGCGTCACCGCTTCGAGCAGAGAGATGTCGATCCATTGGCCGCGGCCGCTGCGGCGGCGGGCGTGGAGGGCCGCGAGAATGGCCACGGCGCCGTGGTTCCCGGTGACGGGATCGGCGTAGAAGGTGCCGGTGCCGAAGAACTCGCCAGGGCCATAGCCGAGGACGCTTGCGAGGCCGCTGGAAGTCTCGATGTTGCTGCCGTAGGCGGAGTAGTTGCGGTCCGGGCCGGTGGCGCCGTAGCCGGCCATGGAACACATGATGAGCCCCGGGTGGACCTCTGCGAGCGCTTCGTAGCCGAGACCAAGGTTGTTCATCACGCGGGCGGCGTTGTTTTCGAGGACGACATCCGAGACGGCGACGAGGCGCTTGAAGAGTTCCTTGCCCTCAGGCTTCGAGAGGTCGAGGCAGATCGCGCGTTTGTTGCGGTTGAGCTTGTTGAAGTAGCCACTGCGGTGGTAGTGCTCGGGCCAGAGGTCGTCGGCGACCTGGGCGAGGGCACGCGTGGCCGGCTTCGAGGCGAGCTCGACCTTGATCACGTCGGCGCCAAGGTCGGCGAGATGGCGGCCACCGATGGGGCCGGCCCAGTTGGCGGTGACTTCGATCACGCGGATTCCGGCGAGCGGCAACTCACCCGAGATCGGTAACCGGGAAGGGGTGGGCACTGCCGCATTCGCCCACGCGAAATCCGGCGAGCTGAGAAGCGCATCGTGCTCTCCGAGAGCGGCGGCGTGACCGCTGTTCGTGCAAGGCGTACCCGTCAGGCGATACGGGAAGCCGGGCGCTTTGAACCGCTCGCTGGCGACTTCGATCTCGCCGAACCACTCGCGCGCGATGAGTTGCGGGTTCGCGGCGACGTCGGCCATGTCGTTCACGGGGCTGACAGCGATGCGAAGTTCCTGGGCGGCGTGGTAGATCTCCTGTTTCGTCTGCGTCCGCGCCCACTCCGCGAAAGCGGCCAGGATCTCCGGGAACCGCGCCCACCAGGTGGCCGGGACAAGGAGGCTCTCGTCTTCCAGCAGGTCGAAGCGCTCCATGAGGAGGAAGAGGTTGGGGTATGGGACGAGGTTGAAGAGGTAGGCGAATCCATCCGCGCAGGGCACGTAGAGACTGCCCGTACGCTGCTGGACGACTCCCTGGTGCGTCCAGAGGGTCGTCAGCCAGGCGTGGTCACTGAGGGTCGCCTCCTGGTGCGAAACCTCAATGCGTTGGCCCTCGCCCGTATTGCGGGCGTGCCAGAGGGCGCCCAGCGCACCCACGGCGGCGTGGAGCCCCGCGTGCAGCTCCGCCTGGTGGCCGTGGAGGGCAAGCGGTTCGCGATCGGGATCGCCCGCGATGTAGCCATAGCCAGCGGTGGCCCATTCGGTCAGCTCCGAGGCCTGCCAGCGCATACGCGGTCCTGAGCGCCCGTAGGGCGTGAGCGAGATAACGACCGCCCGCGGGTTCAGGGCCGTGAGCCGCGCGTCCAAAGCAGCGGCTTCGGGGCCGCGAGCGTCGTGCAGGATGATGTCCGCGTGGCCGGCGATGGCATCCAGAGACTGGCTCGCTGCGGAGAGCTTGTCTGCGTTGAGCCAGTTGAAGAAGGCGCTTTCACCGCCCTTGAGCGGGGGCGACTGGCGCAGCGAATCGCCATCGGTGGGCTCGACCCTGATCACCTGCGCGCCAAGGTCGGCGAAGAGGCGGCCGCAATACGGCCCCGCCACGCCGGTGGCGAGTTCGAGGACGACAACATCGGCGAGTGCGCCTTCTGTCATGCGGCGGAGCTCCGGCAAGGTGTATGGCGCCGGATGATACGCGCAGGAGCCGGTAGCGCACGGCGCCGCCCTCACCCCGGCCCGATTTCGCGGGCAAGGGGGAGCAGCGTGGCGGCGGACGCGGTGGGTTGTGACTCCTCAGGCGAAGTGGGCGGGGAAGAGGAGCGCCACGATCGCGGCAGCGGCCAAATAGGGCCCGTAGGCGAAGTGGGCCTTGCGCCGGCCCATGAGGATCAGTGCGATGGCGGGCAGGCCGGCGAGCATCACGCCGAGGAAGAGCGCGGGCATCGCGCCGGGCCAGCCCACGAGCGCGCCGATGAGCATCATCAGCTTCACGTCGCCGAGGCCGAAGCCCAGGCCGCCGCGCGCAAGTAGCCCGAAGCTGAAGAAGACGACGCCGAGGCCGGCGCCGAAGCCCAGGCCCACGAAGATGTCGAGCACCGAACGGTCGGGCCAGGCCCAGCAGAAAGCCAGCGCCGCGATGAAGGCCGGATAGGTGAGGCGGTTGGGGATACGGCGGCGTTCGAAGTCGGTGCTGGCCACGAGGGCGAAGACCGCGCAGAACGCGGCGGTGAGGAGCGCCGGGCCTGGTTGATAGTGGCCCGGCCGAAAGGCGAGCGCGGTCGTCAGCGCGAGGACGAGCGCCAGGCTCCCGCGGATGAGGAGCGCGCGGTGTCCTCGTGCGGGGTTGTTGCGCATCTCGGCGTCGCGATACAGCAGATGCTGGCGGGCGCCGCCAGCAGCCCCGAAGACGAGGCCGGCCACGGCGCCGGCGCTTGCAACGAACACATCCATCGTCTCAAAGAATCGACGGCTATCGCCGCGGGGCCAGCACCGTTTTGCGTTCGCACCTGCGTGGCGGCGCCGGTAGACTCCCGCGCGCAGGAGTAACGGATGACGCAAGCGGTGGACTGGGAGGCGGTGACGCGCGAGGCGACGACACTCCTGTGCGACTACATCCGGATCGATACTTCGAACCCGCCCGGCGACGAGGCGCGGGCGGTCGAGTGGCTCTCCGGGCTCCTGGACGCGGAAGGGATCGCGTTCGAGACGGCGGAATCGGCGCCCGGCCGCTCCAACCTGATCGCGAGGCTGGGGCCGCCCGGGCGCCAACGTCTGTCTCCTCAACCACACCGATGTCGTGCCCGTCGAGCGCCAGTATTGGGACGTGGACCCGTTCGCCGGCGAGATCCTGGACGGCGCGATCTGGGGCCGGGGCACGCTCGACATGAAGGGAATGGGCGTCATCGAACTAATGACACTCATGCTGCTCAAGCGCCAGGGCGTCGCGCTGCGCAGGGGCGTCACGTTCCTGGCGGCGGCGGATGAGGAGGCCGGCAGTGCCTTCGGGGTCGGTTGGCTGGCCGATCACCGGCCCGAATGGCTGCAGAGCGACCTGGTGATCAACGAAGGCGCCTACGGCCTGACAGGAGTCGGAGACGCCCCGATCTTCCACATTTCGCCCACGGAGAAAGTGCCGCTGTGGGTAGAGCTGCGGGCGCGCGGACGGCCGGGCCACGGTTCCGTCCCGCACGCGGATAACTGCGCCGACCGCATGGTGCGGGCGCTGGGACGGGTGGCGGGCTGGGAGCAGCCGCTGCAGATGACGCCCGTCATGCGCGCGCACCTCGACGGTCTCGTGCAGGCGGGGCTGCTGAATGCGCGCGATTCGCACGACGTCCAGGCGTTGGCCCGCAAGACACCGTCCTTGCGGGCGCGGCTCGGCAACACCGTGGCCCTGACAACCGTGACCACGGGTATCAAAGTGAACGTCATCCCCGCGGAAGCGACGGCGACGCTGGATTGCCGCCTGATGCCGAACCAGGATGTCGACGCCTTCCTCTCCGGCCTCCGTGCGGTGATCGCAGACGAGAAGGTGACACTCAGCGTGCTGCACCGCTCCTCCGGGGCAGAGAGCAGCATGGAGCACGAGTTCGTGGCGGCTGTGGACGACGTGGTGCGCGAACGGGCGGAGGGCGCCCACATCATTCCCGAGCTCTCCAGCGGCTTCACCGATTCGCGGATCTATCGCCAGCGCGGAGTCCCGGCCTTTGGGTTCGTGCCATGCCTGGTGGCGCCGGCTGATCTGGCGGGCATCCACGGCCACAACGAGCGCATCTCGATCGGCAACCTGCGCCTCGGGGTGCAGGTGCTCTACGCGATCGTGTTGAGGTTGTGTGCTGCATAGGGCGCACAGTGAATTCGGAGCCAGCCACGGCCGATCAGTGCCCGGCCGGCGCCGCTGGCGGCGCGCCCCCTTGCGTTTGTTCCTCAAGGCGCAGCACTTCGAGCTCTGCCCGGAGCCGCGTCAGCGTTTCTGCGTCGAGGGACGCGCGCGCGTCTTCGCCGAGGGCGGCGTACCAACGCTGGGCGAGCGCCCGCACGCCGGCCGTCGCGCCGCCCCTTCCGCTGCCGCGACGAACGAGCGGCGACAGCGCACGCCCGAGGTCGTCGAGGGTCTTCTCCTCCAGGAGGATTGCCAGGCCGTCGATCAGGTCGGCGGCGCTGACCTCTTCGTGGCCGCGGTAGTTCGCCACGGCCGAACCGGTGGTGAGGACTTCGGCCAGCAGGATCGCCTCCGCCGCGGCCTCGTCAGGCATCGCGCACGGCCCGTTCGAGGAGGGCGGTGGCTTCGGCGTAGCGAAGGTCTGGCCCGACGGACACCGGCGGACCAATGCTCACCCGGATATGGCCGCGCGGGAACGGCAGCCACGGGCCGCCCTCCATCACGCCCGGCTTGAGGATGTCGATGCGCAGGGGGACGACCGGGACGTGCGTTTCGCGCGCCAGCAGCCCGACTCCGCCCTTGAAGGGCTGCATTGGGCCGTTCACGGTGAGGCGGCCTTCGGGGAAGATGAGGACGTTCCAGCCGTCCGCGAGCATGCGGTTGACGTTTTCGAGGCTGTCGCGGATGCCGCCGCCTTCCGTGGCGAAGGGGAAGGCATTCCCCAGCAGCGCTGAGCCGAAGCCTCGGACGGGGTTGCCGAAGATATCGCTGGCGGCAGCGGCAATTGCGACGCGTTGGCGGAAGCCCGTGGGCATCGCCCGCAGAAGGTTGGCCATGTCGACGTGCTGACAGTGATTGCTGACGATCAGGCAAGGTTCGCCCACGGCCTGAAGGTGTTCGCGGCCGCGCACGTCCATGGCGTAGCCGATGCGCACGAGTGACTGGACACCGAGTGAAAACAGGACACGTCGCACCCAGCGCACCGGCCGCCGCCGGGGCCAGGTGGGGAAGTCGCGTGGCCGCCGGCGGAGCCAGCGTCGTTCCGTCATGGTGCGGGAAGGGTGGGCTGCGCCCTGCCTTCTACGCAAACCTGTGTGCTGGTTCAAGCCCGGCCTGAAAGTGGCACGAATGGCCGGGCTGTCGCGCGGGCGCGCGGCCCCGCCCAGCGGTCGAAGATGTGACGTGCGACGGAGCCATTCAGAACCTCACCTTCATGCTCGGCGTGATAGCCGGCGTCTGTGCTGCGCTCGGTGAAGGTGGAGAGCACGAAGCGTTCGCCGTCCGCCTCGATGATCGCGGTGTCGGTGCGCACGCCCACGGAGAACCC
>JAYUAG010000407.1:0-8561 GCA_043741475.1 Thermoflexaceae bacterium
CCGTCCCCGTGTTCACGCGACACGTGCCGACCGGCCCGGAGAGTAGGGGAGTTCGTTCATGAACTCCAGTTCCTCCTCGACGACGCACTCCGCCAAAAGAGCCGCCCATTCGCGGAACTCCGGCTCGGCGCTCGCCAGCGCGAGGATCGAACCAACGCCGTTGGCGTCGGGCACTTCCCAAACGTCATAGCAGCGGTTGAGCCGGCCGATGGCGTTCGCGTACGCGCCGTGGAGGCGCCAGCCCTTCCGCTCGAGGATGGGCGTAAGGTGGCGCATCACCTCGGAGAACTGTTGCACTTTGCCGTAGTGGCATTGGATCCTGGCTAGCAGGTAAGGCACTGGACACCCCTCTCCGAAGCGGCTGGATAGCTAGTTTCCGGGCGCCGCACGGGTACGGGATCCTACGGAAAGCCCGCCAAACAGCCAACGCTCCCAGAGTCGGCCATGCTACGATCGACCCGACCGCCGAGGAGGTCCCCGTGCCCGGTTCCATCGTCCAGATCAACGTCTCGCGCGGGGGCGTGCCCAAGTTGCCGGTTTTGCAAGCCGAGGCCACCGAACTCGGGCTCTCGGGCGATGGACACAACGAGCCGCTCAGCGTCCACGGCGGCCCGGAGCGAGCGGTCTGTCTCTTCGCGCTCGAACGGATCGAGGCGCTTGCCGCGGAAGGCCACCCGATCTTCGCCGGCGCTACGGGAGAGAACGTGACCACTCGCGGCATCGACTGGGACGAGGTCGTGCCCGGCGTCCGCCTGCGCCTCGGGGACAAAGTGGTTCTTGAAGTGACGCGCTACACGACTCCCTGCCGCACGAACGCCCGCTGGTTCACGGGCGCAGACTTCAACCGGATGCACCAGAACCTGCGTCCCGGTTGGAGCCGGGTGTATGCACGAGTCCTTCAGCCGGGCGTCATCCGCACGGGGGATCTCGTCGAAGTGGCTGCGGTGGAGGTGGCGGGTTAGTCCTCGATCTGGATGTGCGCGACCGGGCCATCGAAGGTGAGGACGGTACGCGAGAACTTGCTGAGGAAGTCCAGCCCGAGGATGACCTGGGACCGGGAACCTTCCGCGTCGAGGGCTACCCGGCCGGCATGGCGCGTAGTGAGAAATCCCAGCGTGGTACGCGTAACTGGATGCGGATTTCGGCGGTCAATCGACGCGCGCTGGGGCGGGCCATCCCGAATAGTCGCACGAGACCTGCCGTTTCTGGCGTGATCAATGAATCTCGTAGCGACGGCAGGATCACCCCTCGCACGGTGAGTTCGGCATTCCCCGCCGCCGAGAACCGGATCAGCACGACCGCCGGCTCGCGTCGCCACTGGAAGTCAACAGTTAACGGCACTCTTTACCCTACTGCCCTTCATTCTGCGAGCCGAGGAACGAACCGCGCATCGGCGAAGAACACATAGATCTTTTTGAATCCGCCGGGGTAGGGCGCCATCGCGATCGTCGAGTCGACCAGGCTCCGCTGGCTCTTTGAATGGAGCAGCACCTTCCCCGCGTTCGGCTGGTCTTTGCTATCTACCGCCGAAACGCCCAGCAAGATCCATTGCTTCGGATAGCGCCGGATCACGTCCGGGACGGTCATCACCTCGTCGGAGTCGCCCGCTTCAGCAGTGTCATCGGCGGACGACCGTGCAGCTCTTCCCATGATCGCCTCCTCGGCGAGGGACGCGGGTTCGTCCCAATCACGGTATCGACGTCCCCTGGGGTCGTCAATCGACTGTTCGTCTTGCCCGGCCGGGAAGCGCCACCCACAATTCGCCCCTATGCCGGGTCCGCTCGATGGTCTGCTCGTCCTCCAGATTGCCGACGGTGTCGCCGCTGGCTATTGTGGCCGGCTGTTCGCGGGCTTCGGCGCGACCGTCGTTGTCCTGGAAGGGGCACGCGGGAGCGAGCTGCGACACATGCGCGTCGTACCCGGCGGTCCACTTCCCGACCCGGAGGAGGCGCCCGCCTGGCTGTATCTCGGAGCGGGTAAGCGGAGCCTTGGGGACGTGCGGTGGACGCTCCTCGAAGAACTCGCCGAGCTTGCAGACGTCTTGATCTCGGGCGATCCGGGGTTCGATGCGGACCTTGCCTTCAGCCCCAGCGGGCGGCGCATCCAGCTTTCCCTCACGGCCCACGGAGACTGGGGGCCGGACGCACGTTGGGCGGCCGAGAACATCAACGCCCTCGCCCTCGGCGGCCAGATGTGGCTCACGGGCGAGCCGGACCGCGAACCGCTCTGCACCGCGGGCGAACAGGCCTGGATGCAGCTCGGGCTCTCCGCCTTCGCCGCAGGGTGCTTCGCCCTTCTCGGTGTGCAGGCGACGGGACTTGGGCAGCGCATCGAGGTCGCCGCCTCCGAGGTGATGGCTGGCGCGACGGAAGGATTCGGCCCGAACGCGCGCTTCAGCGGTGTCGCACAGGGCCGAAGCGGACGCGCGCGCTTCTCCATGATGGGCATCTACCCGTGTCGCGATGGCTACGCAGGCGTGTATGGCACCAACCGCCAGTTGCCGCTCTTCTCCCGTATCGCGGGGCGGCCCGAACTCGCGAGCGACCCGCGCTTCTCTTCGCTCGCCGGAATGCTCCAACACAACGCGGAACTCACGGAGGTCGTCACGGGCTACGTGGCGGCGCAAACGAAGACGGGGGTGCGCGCCATCGGCCGCGAGACGGGCATGACGATGGCGCCGGTCGCGTCCATCGCCGAGGTCGCTGCGAGCGACCACCTGGCGGCGCGAGGCTTCTTCGTCGAGATGGCCACGTCCCGCGGCGGGGAGGTGCGTCTGCCTGGCCGCCCGTTCAACATGAGCGCGACGCCATGGGCAGTGCTGCCCGCGCCCGCGCTTGGAGAACTGACCACGTCCGAGGCGAAGCTGATCGGCGCCGCTGCCGCTGTTCGCCCGCCTGAACCTGATCCGCCCGTCAACCCGCACGACCGGCACGCTGCCGGACTTCTGGCGGGTGTCCGCGTCCTCGATCTCACGGCGTATTGGGCGGGGCCGTACGCGACGAAGTGGCTCGCGGACTTCGGCGCCGAGGTGGTGAAGGTCGAATCGCCTGCGCTCACCGACTTCATCCGGTCCGTCACCTCTGACCCCGAACACGAGCGGCCCTACGACTACTCGGCCTACTTCAACAACTACAGCAGGGGAAAGCAGAGCCTCGCGCTCGACCCGGCGAATCCGGCCGGTCGCGCCCTGTTTTTGGAGCTGTTGCCGCACTTCGATGTGGTGATCGAAAACTTCAAGGCGGGCCGCATGGTCGAGCTGGGCCTCGGGTATGAAGACCTGAAGGCCGTGAAACCGGACATCATCCTCGTCTCCATCTCTGGCTATGGTCAGGATGGACCCGACTCCACGCTTGCCGGGGTGGGCACGAACATGGAGCAGCTCAGTGGCCTCGCCTCGCTGAATCGCTATTCCAACAGCGACCAGCCCTACAACACCGGGATCGCTTATGGCGACCCGACTTCTGGCACAGCCGGCGCCGCCGCCGTGGCGATGGCCTTGCTCCACCGCAACCGCACGGGCGAAGGACAGTACGTCGAGATTTCCGGCCACGAGACGATCGCCTCGCTCATCGGTGAGCAATTCGCGGCCCTTTCGTTGGGCCTCGACCCACAGCCGCGCGGTAACCGTCACCCGGACATGGCGCCGCACGGATGTTACCCCTGCGCCGGAGAAGACTCGTGGCTGACAATCGCCGTGCGCGACGATGAGGGGTGGGAGGCGCTCTGCCGGCTGATGGACCGGCCGGAGCTCGCCGCGGACTACCCCACCCTCGCGGCGCGCACGGCCGCCGAAGACGAGATCGACGCCTCCATCATCTCCTGGACCGTCCTTCACGAAGCTGCCGCCCTGACGGTCGTGCTCCAGGGCCAGGGCATCGCCGCCGCGCCCGTCCTCTCGACCCTCGACCTGCCGCGAGACCCACACTTCCGCGCACGCGGCTACTACGTCACGGTGGACCACCCGGACCAGGGCGCGTGGCCGCACGATGGCATCGCCTGGCGGATGAGTCGCACGCCCGGCTCGATCCGCGGGCCAGCTCCGCGTTTCGGTGAACACACGCGCGCTGTTCTCACGCGCTACCTGGGGAAAACAGACACCGAGATTGAAGCGCTCTACGCAGCCGGCGCGATCGCGGACGCGCCGTATCGCCGCTGAACACCAACCTGGTAGCCGTGGCCCGCTGCGGCCACGGGCTGGCGCACGATGTCCGGCGTGAAGCGGACGGATCGCCGTCGTGCGAGGCGCGCCTACCCGAACGGGTGGAAGAAGCCCTCGGTCGAGCGGTCAAGCTTGACCTTGCGGCCGGCTGAGGCGGCGCGGCCGAATTCGGCCCCCAGCAAGAGGATGGAGGCGTTGATAAACATCCAGAGGAGGAAGGTGAGCGCCGTGCCGAAGCCCGCGTAGAGCGCCGTGTCGCGGGTGAAGGGAGTGATTTCCAGGAGGATCGTGTAGCTGTACTTCGAGATTTCAAAGAGGACGGTCGCGAAGCTCGCACTCAGGGCCGTTTGGCGCCACGAGGGCCGCGGGCGCGGCACGAAATGATAGAGCAGGAGAAACCCCGCGAGTGAGGCGCCGCCGATCACGACGGTCGTCACGGCCCGCGTGGCCACCGCTGTCGTGAGACCGAACTGTCCGAGATCACCTACCTGTTCGATCGTGATTTGGACGGCCGCCATCGCACCGACGGTGAGCAGGATAAGCAGCCCGAGCGCCGGGATGAGGGCGAAGTCGGTGAGCTTGGCAAAGTAGAAGGGGCGTGCCTCACGACCCCGCGCAGCCACGAACAAACCTCGACGGATGGCCGTGAAGATGCCGCTCGAAGACCAGAGCAGCGTCACGATGCCGATTCCCAGGCCGGCGACGCTTACCTCCCGAGCTCGCCGCACGATCTCTTCGACGTTGGCGCGGACCGAGTCGGTCTCCTTCAGCGGTAGTTGGTTGAAGACGAAGTCCGTGATCCGTTTCGTGTCTACTACAAGGCCGAGCACGCTGAGGGTGACGAGGGCGAGGGGCACGAGCGAAAAGATCGCGTAGTAGGCGATGGCCGCTGCGTAGGTGGCGCAGTGGTCGTCCATGTAGGCGCGGACGGTGCGGACGAGCAGCCTGGCGACTCGCCGGCTGATCGCCCAGACGGCGGCAGCGACGCCAAGGCCGTGGCCGAGGACCGGCATTCTGCCTGCCGGGGGCGCTCCGGCCGCTTCGCGTCGCATCGTCACAGCATACCAGTGATGAACGGCGAACCGCCGGCCTCAGGCAGTCCGAACGGCGACGGTCACGGAGCGGGCTCTGTCAGTCGGATCTCGGGGCTCCGCCGCGTCCGAATTGGTCGCTGGCGCCCGCTTGCTGAGGCGCGTTTGGACGGTGGCTGTCTCGCGTTGGTGGATGCAGCCCGCTTGCTGACGCGCGCGGTTCCCGTGGGGACCGGGTTAGCCGGGGTTGGTGGAAGCCATCCGCTTGCTGACGCGCGCGGTTCCCGTAGTGCGGGTGGTTGGCCGGGGTTGGTGGATGCAGAATCCCTACCCGCTTGCTGACGCGCGCGGTTCTCGTAGGGCGCGGGGCGCGGGGCGTAGGGCGCGGGGCGTGGGGCACGGGGCTCCCGGCAGCTACCCGATCGGCGAAACGGGGAGGTGCTCGAAGCCACGGATCACGGTCGAGTGCAGGCGCTGGCCGGCCGCCGAGCCGCGCTCCAGGGCGCCGTAGCGCGCGATGATGGCGCTGATCGCGACCTCGGCTTCCATCCGCGCGAGGGGGGCGCCGAGGCAATAGTGAATGCCGTGGCCGAAGGCGACGTGGCGGGAGAGGTTGCGGTCGAGCCGGAAGTCGTCCGCCTCCGGCCATTCGTCGGCGTCGCGGTTGGCGCTGCCAAAGGAAACGAGCACCTTCGAGCCGGCCGCCATCGTCGTGCCGTGGAGTTCAACGTCGCGCTTCAGCCCGCGCGCGAGCAGCTGTACGGGGCTGTCGAAACGCAACACCTCTTCGACCGCGGCCGGCACGCAGGCGCCGTCTTCGCGCATCGCCGCCCAGAGGTCCGGCCGGTCGACGAGGATGTTCACCAGGTTGCCGAGAAGGTTCGTGGTCGTCTCGTTACCGGCCACGAGCAGGATGACGGCGAACGACATGAGCTCGCCGTCGTTGAGCTTCTCGCCTTCGATCTCGGCGGCGAGAAGGGCCGAGAGGAGGTCGGCGGTCGGCGTCGTGCGCCGCTCGGCATAGGCCGAGGCGAAGTAGGCGATCATCTCCGCGACATCGGGCGAGAACGTCAGCACTTCCTGGTCGAAGCTGCCGACGAGGGCATCGGACCAGCGCTTGAAGTCCTTGCGCCGTTCCGCGGGCACGCCGAGGAGCTCCGCGATCACGATCACGGGCAGGGGCGTCGAGAGCCGCTGGACGAAGTCGAACTCGGCGCCACCGTCGCCGTCCACCTCATCCAGCAGGCCGCGGACGATCTCTTCGATGTGGGCCCGCATCGCCGCCACCACCCTCGGCGTGAACGCGCGGTTCACGAGCTGGCGGAGGTGGGTGTGGCGCGGCGGGTCCGAGGTGACGATCGCCAGGTTTCCCATGGAACTGCCGCCCACCGGCCGCGGCGAGACGCCCATCGCCGAGCTGTAGGTGTCGTGGTCGCGCAGGGCGCCGTAAACATCGGCGTAGCGGGTGAGGAGGTAACCGCCGAAGCGCGGCTCGCGATAGACGGGTGCGTTCCGTCGCAGCCAATCGTAGGCGGGGTAAGGGTCCTCCTGGTGCTCCCGCGTAAAGACATCGACGTTAGGGGCGTTCGTGGCGGCGGTGCTCAAAGCTGGCTCCCTGTCAGAGGTCGCGGCAGCGAGAAGCTGCCGTCCGTGTTCGGTGGAAACGGTACCACGTCCACGACGCCAGCGAGGTTCAGGGCGCCGTAGATGTGGGGGAAGCGCTGGCCGGCCTCGTGAGCCGCGGCGACCATGGCGGCCGCCTCGAAGCGAATCTCGGCGGCGACCTTCGCCTCGTCGATACAGAGGAGGACGAGGTCTTCGCGCCCGCCAAAGATCGCGCTCGCCACGCCGAGGACCTGGGCTCGGGTCGAGCAGTGGATGAAGCCCTCGGTCGCGAGCGACGCGGAGGCGTAGCCGCCAGCATTGAGCGCCCGCTCCCAGTCTGTGCGCGGGGCGATGTGGTAGATCACGGGCGGAGTCTAGCCGCCGCCGCGGCTCGCTGTTTTGGCGGTTCGGATCGTCCGAAGGCGCTGTTGCCGAACTCGGCCCCGACGACTGCCGATCTTCGGTTAGCGGACCACTTGACCTTCCAGCCGACTGGAAGGTCTACACTGACAGCACTCAGCGAAGAAAGGAACCGACATGGTCCGCTACTCACTCTGTCCTTCTTGCGATGCATGCCCTGAGGTGGTGATCGGCGATGAGACAGTCACCATCGGGGAAGGGGATAATCTGGCGCGGCTGACGCTCCAGGAATGGAATGTTTTGGTCGCCGGAATCCGCAGCGGCGAGTTCGCCTCGCCTGCGTCCACTAGCGGAAGTCCATCGTGTGGCTGTGGCAGAGGCTGTGAATGCGGCTGTGAGTGCTGTTAACGGCAACCTCCGGATCGGTCAGCTCGCTCGCACCAGCGGAGTGCCGTGCAAAACACTCCGGTACTACGATGACGTGGGCCTGCTCCATCCGGCGGGGCGCACGGCCTCCGGGTATCGGCTGTACGGCGATGACGCAATCGACCGTCTACGGTTCGTGCGCAAGGCCCAGAGGCTGGGGTTAAGCCTCGCTGACATCGGCTCGGTCCTCAAGATCAGTGACGAAGGCCGCATTCCGTGCGGGCACGTGGCCGCTCTGGTCGATCGACAGCTTGCCCACATCGACGATCAGCTGCGGCAGTTGCGGTCGCTGCGACGCGATTTGCTGGGACTGCGGTCGAAGATGTCCGCGGCGCAGATCGCCGGGACGGCGGCTGGCCAACAGGGCTGCCCCTGTATGGAATAGGGTCGTCGTGGGCGTGCTCCCGCCGACCGAATACCGCGCCCAGGCTGGGTGCGGCGATTTCCGGGTCGCTCGCGAGCACGGCCTGCGCCGCGCATTCGGCTGCCTAACTCCTCATCTACGTCGGCGGCGTCACCCTCGCCGCCATCGTCCTCCACCACCGCGTCCGCATTAGGCAGCCACGCCCTAATCTCTCTGTAACGCAGTGTGAAGATTGTGCGCTACTGGCCGCCGCCGGGGGCGCCGAGCGGTTCGGGCATGGTGGGTGGCGCCTCGACATGGATGTTCGGGAGCGCCCGGTCCAGCCACTTCGGCATCCACCAGTTCGCGTTCCCCAGCAACTCCATCGTCGCGGGCACGAGGATGAGGCGGACGACGGTCGCATCGACGAAGATCGCCGTCGCCAGGCCGAGGCCGACCATCTTCACGACGCGGTCTTCGCCCAGCACGAAGGCGAGGAAGACTGCGACCATGATCGCGGCGGCGGCCGTGATCACACGCGCCGTGGCGGCCAGGCCCTCGGCCACCGCCGAGGCGTTGTCGCCCGACTTCACGTACAGCTCGCGGATGCGGCTGATGAGGAAGACCTCGTAGTCCA
>JAYUAG010000408.1:0-3685 GCA_043741475.1 Thermoflexaceae bacterium
CTCGTCTGGCCGGACCTCGTCTTTATCGAGTTCATCTCGGCGATGCTCTTCACGATCACGCTTTTCCTGCTGAGCTTCCTGGTCAACGCGCCGCTCCTCGACCAGGCGAACGCGGACGTCACGCCCAACCCATCGAAAGCGCCGTGGTATCTGCTCAACCTTCAGGAACTCCTGCTGCACATGGATCCCGCCATGGCGGGCATCATCGTCCCCACGGTCTGGCTCGGCGTCCTCGCTGCGATTCCCTACTTCGACCGCGAAACCGAAGGCCAGGGCAGCTGGTTCGGGACCGCGCGCTCCGTCAAAATCACCGCCGTCTCCAGCCTCGTGGGATTCTCCGGCACCTGGCTCCTCATCCTCTGGGACTCGGGCAAGCTCGCCTTCTTCCTGAACGACTGGTTCGGCTTCTCCGGCGGCGACCGCTTCCGCTTCCTTCAGAATGTGCGCTCATTGCAGTCCCAGATCCCGTGGCCGCAATGGTCCACGAGCATCCCCTATCTCCCGTTCAACCTCAAGTTGCTTTCGAGCGACGCACCGGGCGGACCAACCGAGTTCCAGCACCTGGACTTCCCCGGGTGGCTGGTCTCGCAGGGCATCCCCATCCTTGCCCTGGTCGGCCTCCCCGTGATCATGATTTACGCCCTCTGGAAGCTCGGCTGGGTGGAGACACGGCGCGACGCGCTCCTCGCCCTCTTCAGCGGCTTTATCGGCGCCTACGGCGTGCTCACGCTTGTTGGCACCGCCTTCCGCGGCCAGGGCCAGGAATTGGTGTTCCCCTGGGAGCTCAAAGTCAGCGAAGGCATCCCCGGTCAGGAGTAAAGACGAAAAACTATGGCAGTCGCATCGCGGATCGAACAGGCCCGGCAGCGAGAGGCGCGCAAAGTCGCACGCCGCTCTTTCCTGCGCGTGGGCGCGTTCGCGGGCCTTTCGCTCTTCCTCATCTCCCAGATCGCGGGGTTCCTTGGCTTTTTCAACCTCCGCCACCCGACCGGGTTTGGCGGTGTCGTCAATGTCGCCAAGAGTCGCATCCCGAAGAAGGGCGATGACCCCATCCGCGTCTCCGAAGGCAAGTTCTGGCTGGTCAACCTGCAGGGCGCCCAGGGCGATGTCCTCGGCGTGGGCGGCACGGGCGGGCTGATGGCGCTCTACTGGAAGTGTCCCCACCTCGGCTGCAGCGTCCCATGGAACCCGGCCTTCAACGGCGCCCAGGTGAACTTCCCCGGCGTCACCGGCTGGTTTCGCTGCCCCTGCCACGGGTCTACCTATTCGCGCGCCGGCGTCCGCGTCTTCGGCCCGGCGCCGCGGCCCATGGACACCATGCTCGTCGAAGTCAATGGCGATGGCTCGCTCAACGTCAACACCGGCAAAGTCACCCGCGGCACCACAGATAATCCGTTGCGCGCCGTGACCTACAACGCTTAGGCGGAGGAACGTTTGAACACCCAGAAGCAGATCGCGGTCATGGTCGCCCTGATGTTCCTCTTCGTCGGCGGCTGTACGGCCTATACCGTGATCGACCTCCCCACTCGCGCCGTCGACCAGACGCAATGGCACTACGACCAGTCGATTGAACGGGGAGCGCTCCTCTTCGCCAACAACTGCCGCACCTGCCATGGCATCAAGGGCGAAGGAAACGTCGGGCCGCTCCTCAATAAGCCCGAATTTAAGGACCAGGACCCACTCGTTTTGACCCGCAACCGCGCTCTGATCAAGCGGACGCTGCAGTGTGGCCGCGCCGGCACGCTCATGCCCGCCTGGCTGAACACAAACGGCGGCTCCCTGAACGACCGGCAGCTGGAACACCTTGTCGACCTCATCACCTCGCCCGCCACGAAGCTCGACGAAGACGGCAACGCCACCAGCAGGGGCTGGCTTGAAGCGGTCGAATTCGCCCACAACCTCAACCGCGAGACCATCCTCGTGGTGGGCGGCGACACCCTCTCCACGATCGCGCGCGAGCACGAACTCGGCATCAAAGAACTGCAGTCGCTCAACCCCGGCCATGAGCCGGACCAGGTCCTGAAGAAGGGCCTCAAAATCACGCTCCCAGCCTCGGCCGGCCGCGCCGCCCGGACCTACGAGATCAAGAAAGACCGGGAGACGCTGCGCAAGATCGCGGACGGGCAATCGGTCGGCGCCATGGTGCTGGCAGACCTCAACGGCATCGGCTATAAGGTCGACAAGAAGACCGCCGCGCTGAGCCTCAGCCAGACGGGGAATCTCACGCGCGCAACCGGCCTCGTCCCCGGGGCCCAAATCAAGCTTCCGGAAGGGGCGACCTACACGATCAAGGCGGGCCAAACGATCGAGTCCATCGCGGCCCTGCACAACATCAGCACGAGTGACTTCACCGGCCTCAACCGCAGCCTGCTGTCCACGACCGACGCGAAGAAGGACCTTGAGTACGAGCGGCGGCTGACGTTGCCGGCAAACGCGGTCGCCGTCGTGCAGACGGGCCAGACGCCGGCCACCATCGCCGTCGCCCACGGCCTCAAGCTCGAAGACCTCAAGACCGCCTCCGGCGACGCCATAACGGCCGCCACCGTCGTGGGGGCGGGCCAGCAGTTGAAGCTTCCCGCCGACACCCGCTACATCATCCAGACAGGCGACACGCTTGAGGCTGTCGCCCGCGCCCACGGTATCAGCGAAGCGGACTTCGCCGGCCTGAACAAGCTCAAGCCGGGCGTCTTCATCAGCCCCGCGATCGTGCTTGCTCTGCCGAAGGTCGACAAGTACGCGGTCCAGGGCCAAGACCTCACCGCGATCGCGAAGACACTTTCCGGGGTGACGCCGACGGTGTTGGGCAAGGCCCAGAAGCCGCCGGTCGAGCCGAACTTCGTCTACGCGATTGGCACGCCGCTGATCATGCCGCCGCAGTCATACGGTTCGGCGCCGCCGGACGCCAAGAACCCGGGCACCGCCTGCGTCGAAAACGCGGTCCCGCAGTCCAAGTTCGGCGAATTGAGCGGCACCGTGGTGAAGCCCGCGCCCCCAACCACGATCTCCCGCGACGTCTTACTGGAAGGCAACTCCAACGACTGGACGCTTACGGCGGACGGCGCCAAACAGGCCGCGAATAAAGGCGCCGTCAGCGTCGCCGCCGGCGCCCGGATCAACTTCAAGAGCCTGGTGGGCCTCCACACGGTCACGGTGAACGGCAAGAAGGAGGTGGACCAATTCGCGCCCGGTGCGTCATACCAGTTCACCGCCCAAACCGGCGAGTACAAGATGACCTGCGACTTCCATCCAGACATGCTTGCGTACGTCTTCGTCCAGTAGCGGCGAGCGGAAATTGAGCTTGACCCGCCGAGTGGATAGGATCGGCGAGCGAAATCACCATCCGGCTTACTGCGGCCGGATTCATCGAGGGGGATCAGATGGCGACTCAGACAGGTAAGCGCTACATCGTGCCCGGCGGCGTCGCCGAGTTCATCGTCACCAAAGGCGGCGATGGCACGCTCCGCTGCGGCGAGGCCGCGCTCCAGATGCGTGGCGGCGAAGACGCCGCCGTCAGCGTCAAGACCGACGGCATGGACGGCGTCCAGCTCGGCAAGCGCTACAAGGACGAGACCACAAGCATCGAAGTGCTGGTCGTGAAGCCCGGCCCCTGCGCGCTCAACGTCGATGGCCGGCCCATGGAGCTCCTCCAGCCCAAGGTCCTCCCGTCGGCCGACTAACGACGACC
>JAYUAG010000409.1:0-8559 GCA_043741475.1 Thermoflexaceae bacterium
CCGACGTAATGTGCTGGGTGTCAAGCTGAAACCCAGCGGCTTGGAGTCGATCCGCAAGCCTCGGGACGGTTTCCTTTACATGGTCGTTGAACTGGAGATAGATGACACCTGTAACATCTGATGGCATGTCAACGAATCCTTTGACAAGCAAGGCCACCCGCGCGCGCGTCAAGGACGCGAAAAGCATTCCTATCTCCAGGATCACGTTCTGTCTCGCTCGAGGCGCGGCTTCGCTAGCCCCCGCGTCTTTCGCGTATCCCACGTCGTCGGGAGTGACGAGCACAATCCCGAAGGAGGCCGCCGGATCCTTCCCGATCTGGCGCTCCAATGCTTCAATGATCGTCATGCCCGCGCCCGACGTGTTCTGGAGCACGAACGGCTCGAGCCCAAGGCGACGAATAACGAGTTCCAACTGATCGCGGGCTGTCACGTCATGGCCGTGCACGACAAAGATACGAAGTTGTTCAGGTGCCTCCTTCGCGGCCACCCCAGCGTTGTCCCCGAGGACCGCGCCGAGAGCCGCTTCAAGAGGCGCCTTCCCCTTCGGCGAGCCCTGGAGTGAGACCGTCCCGTTCGATGGCCACCAGTTCAGGATGCCACCGTCTGCGGTGCGGAACTGGGCGAGTCCGTTCCCGACTTCGTCTCGCCAAGACCCCGCGAGTCCGGACCCCTCCACCAAGCGTTTGAGTTCTGACAGCGTGCCGTCAAATCTCATGAGTTGCCCTCCCCGCAATTCTACTTCGGTACCGCTGCTCCGGGAGCGGCCCCGCCGTTGCGCCAAGGTGAACCACATCCTACTCGCCGCCGCTCCTCTTCAGATACGCGTGGATGTTCTTCGGCCAGTAGTCGAAATCTTCGCGGTTGAAGCGCAGGAGGGCCGACGGGTCAAGGCGTTGGAGCGTCATTGGCTTGTCTGGCCAGCGCCCAAGGGTCCGGACCACGGGGCCCTGGAGCCGCAGCAACCGGTAGTACCATCGCCAGGAGTCGTTGATCGGGCCGAAGGAGTCGGGCTGGAGGGCCGCCAGCCGCTCGGCGTCAAGCGCGAGGCCCTCTTCGGTTGCCTTGCCCGCCATCCAGAGGAAGGTGATGGCGGGAATGCCGCGGTCGGCGCCGGTGCCGCCGATGTCGGAGTGGTAGCCGCTGAACCAGACCTGCTCGACGCGCTGCGTCATGGTCAGGGGGTCGTCGCCCTGGATCTCCCAGAGCGAGGGCGTGAACGGTCCGCGGCTTTCGTCAATGGAGAGGGCGTGGAAAGCAGCCTGGACGCTGCGGCTGAGGCGGGCGTCGTGAAAGCCCCAGCGCCAGCGCGCGACCCGCGAACGCGGCCCCAGGAACGGGACCCCGAGCGCCCCGACCGTGTCCCAGACGCCGATAAAGCGGATGCCCGTGTGCGGGCGACCGTCAGGGTCCTTGTGCGAGTATTTGTCGCGGAAGTCGGTGGCGGCGACGGAGTCAGGGCCGCCACGGCGATCCGGGTTCGCGTCGGTGTCACGGTAGCGGTAGACGGTGTAGGCCTCACGCACGCGCCGGGAGTGCTCCTTCTCGAGGATGCCGCACTTGCGGATCAACCCCGCCAGGCTGCGCACCGTGAAGGCGCCACGGCTGAAGCCGAAGAGCCAGATGTCGTCGCCGTCCCCATAGTTATCGACGAGGAAGCTGTAGGCGTCCTGGATGTTCTGCGATAGGCCGCGGCCGAAGGCGCCGCCCGTGAGCTTCGCCAGGCGTCCCCATTCGTTGCCGACGCCGGGGTCGTAGTAGACGACCTGGTCGGCGCCATCGAGCGCGACCGGGGTGACCGCCTGGGCCATGCGAGCGACGTGGGTGAAGCTGCCGCGGTCGCGGTCGTTCCAGGTGCCGTCGCAGCAGATCACGATGCGCTTGCTCATGGGCGCGACTATGCGGCATTGCCGGCCCGAATCCAAGCGGTCGGCGACGCCACGGCAACCACTCAAGGGCCGTCCTTCGGGCATTCGCGCCGCCGGCGAGGCGACCGTAGGCTAGCCGCATTCACCCATCGGGAGCGCGCAAATGACGATCACCATCCGCGACATCAAGGCGAACGGTATGACCTTCCGCTGCCGGGAGGCGGGGACGGGTGGCGAGCCGGTCATCCTTCTCCACGGGTTTCCCGAGACGAGCCACATGTGGACCCGTCTCATGCCATCCCTCGTGGGGAACGGCTATCGCTGCCTCGCGCCAGACCAGCGCGGCTATAGCGCCGGCGCTCGACCCGAGGGCGTCGAGAGTTACAAGACCGAACAGCTCGTCACCGACGTGATCGCGCTCGCGGACGCGGTCGGCTTCGGGAAGTTTCACCTCGTGACCCATGATTGGGGTGCGGGCGTGGGCTGGCGCGTGGTCGCCACGCATGCAAACCGGCTGGCGAGCTTCACGTCGATGAGCATCCCCCACCCGGCTTCCTACGGGCGCGCATTCCGTGACGACCCGGAGCAGCAGGAGAAGAGCCAGTACATCCTCTTCTTTCAAGAGCCAGGCGCGGCCGAGGCCATGCTGTCGGCCAACGATTGGGCCGGGCTGCGGGGCGTGTGGGGCATGAGCGACGCGGAAGAGGTGGCGGAGTACATGGCCACGTTCACGCAGCCGGGCGCGATGCCTGCCGCGCTGAACTGGTACCGCGCCAACTTCGGCGGCGCCCAGGCGGACGACGGCGCCAGCGACTTCAAGGTCGCGTTGCCGACGCTGCTGGTATGGGGGAACCAGGACCAGGCGGTGGGGCGGTCAACGACGACCGGCCACAACGCCCAGATGACGGGCTACAACCGCTTCGTTGAGATGGACGCCGGGCACTGGCTGATCCAGGAGAAGTTTGAGGAGGTCGCAGCGGAGGTGCTCGCGCACCTGAAGACGTTCCCGATTGGATAGAGTGCGGGCCGGGGCAGGGTGAAACATCCGCTTGCTCACGCGCGCGGTTCCCCGGAGTGGCGTGGTAGACTTGGCATATGGTTCAAGCGCCTGTGCTTGCGGCCCCCGGGCTTCAGGTCTTCATCAGCTACTCGGTGACCGACATCGAGAGGGCCCGCGAACTCGCCCAGGCGCTGCGCGAGGTGGGCCTACATCCCTGGTTTGAAGCGGACGAGGTTGCGCCCGGCGACAACTGGGCGCTGATGACCGGGCGTGCGCTCGAAGAGTCTTCCGCACTCGTTGCAATCATCTCACTCGAAGGTGGTCGAAGCCGCCAGGTCAATCTCGACCTGAGCTTTAGCCTCCTCGGAAAACGTTACGCCGGGCGTGTCGTCCCGATGTTGCTCGACGGCGCCAGCCTCGACGGCGTGCCCTGGGCGCTTGATGAGTTCGTCGTGCCCACTACGTCGAGCGCCTGGCGCGACGCTTGCCGCACCGTCGCGCTGTCCCTTCGCAAACAGCTCGTTGCCACCGCACCGTCAAGGTGAGTGCGCCCAACGAATTGTTTGTGTCCCATTCGTCGCGTGATCAGGCGTTAGCCGACGCCTTTGTGGCGACCCTCCGGGGCCCATGGCGTGGCGGCGTGGTACTCCGTCTCCAATCTGGTTGGCGCGCAGGAGTGGCAGGACGAGATCGGGCTGGCGCTCAGGCGCTGCGATCGGTTCCTCGTCCTTGCATCGAGGAACGCGTCGGGTTCGATGTGGGTGAGGCGGGAAACGGCCTTCCTGCTCAACCAGCGGCGGTTACTGGGCCGAATCTCGGTCGTCGTGCTGGACGACTCGGATCCCGCGGACGTGGTCTGGGCGTTGGACACTGTCCAACACGCGCGCCTGCGGGGCGATTTCGATGCGACATGCGCGGAACTACTCCGCACCTGGGGTTTGGGACTGGAAAGCTCGCGGATCCACCGCCCGTTTGACCGTTTCCGTTGCGGACCCTAGGCGGCCGACTTGAGGTCGCCGAGCTGGCGGGCAGTTCGTGCCAGCGCAAGCGGCGCGGGCGGGTTGGGTGCGGGCAATTCGCCGAGGCGGCTGCAGAGCGTCGACCGCGTCTCGCGCGCAGCAATGCGGACGCGGAGCGCGTCCAGGGCTTCAGGGGTGTGGCCGTTCATCGTCGTCCGTCCTTGTGCTTTCAATAACGATCATCGGCCATGAAAGTTATCGCCGAGAGGGCCATTTGCAGGCGAATCGCCTGCGACTTCAGGCGGACTGGCGTCGTGGCGGCCCCCGGCTTGTTGCTCCGGCAGCCGTGGTGGCGGGCCTCGCACTCCAGCCGGGGCCACCACCGACGTTGCGCTCACGATGGCGCCCTGAACCGCGCCTCTCCGCTCCGCCGGAAATCCGAAGCGACCGGCGCGGCCGCGCGACCGTGTCTACGCCTGGAAGTGGAGACGGTGGCCGGCTATCGGCCAGTTGTCGAACGCCACCAGCTGGCCACTGGTGCTCAGGGTGGCGTAGAGCGTGCGGAGCTTGTCGCCCGCGAAGCAGCAGTTCGTCGTCAGGTAGTCGCCGGTTGGTACGTGCCACATTTCTCGCCCGTCGGTGGGAATCACCGTGATTCCTCCGTTCGCGATCGTCGCCTGGCATACGGACCCTTCGGCGTCGACGCACATGGAGTCACACGAGGAAGCATTCGCGGGCGGAGCGCCGGGAACGTTTCCAAGACAGCGGCGGCGTCCCACCTGCCCGGGTGCGGTGAGTTCGCAGGCCCAGACCCGGCCGGTTGGCGTCTCCGCGTAGAACAGTGTCTTGCCGTCCGGGCTGAGCGCGCATCCGTTGGGGCCGTCCGCGGGGAAGACCACCTCTTTGATCATGTTGCCGTCCGGCGAGGCGTAGTAGAGCCCGGTGCGGTCCTTACTGCGGGCGTGGGTCTTGCCCAGGTCGGTGAAGTAGAAGTTTCCTTCAGCATCGAAGACAAGGTCGTTGGGCGCCTTGAGCGGTTCGCCGTCGCAGGCGCGGTAGAGGACGGTGACGGCGCCGTCGGCCGTCACCCGCTGGATACAACCCTCCATCGGCGGCGCCGGAGGATCGCCCTTGAACCAGGGAAAGCGGTTGGTATTGAAGCCGCCACGCCAGTCGATGCCACCGTTCTGGGTGACATAGATCGCGCCATCCGGGCCAATTGCCGCACCGTTGGGCCCTCCGCCGGTGTAGGCAAACCTCGTCTTGCTGCCGTCCGGCGTTATGCGCGTAAGCGCGCCCGCAAAGATTTCGGTTACGAGGATGTCGCCCCCCGGAAGCTCCAGCGGACCCTCCGGAAAGGCGAGGTCATCGCAGACCGTGCGGTAAAGCAGATTCAAGGTAACCACCATCGGTAGCCTCCGGGCACATCAGGTCCGCACAGGGTAGCAGAACCACAACCCCGACGACGGAGCACGGTCGAGCGAAAACGTCACCTGACGCGCGTTAGAAGGTCACCACCTGACGGATGGCGCTCCCTTCGTGGAGCCGGTCGAACCCCGCGTTTATCTCGTCCAGCCCGATCCTGCCGCTGAGCAGACGATCTACTGGCAGCCGGCCCTGTTGGAACAGGGCGATGTAGCGCGGGATGTCCCGCATGGGCACGCAGGCGCCGATATAGCTGCCCTTGATGGTGCGTTCCTCGGCCACGAGGTTGACTTGCGGAAAGGAGAACATTGCGTCTGGCGGGGGGAGCCCAGCGGTCACTGTAGTGCCACCGCGGCGGGTGATTCGATAGGCCGTGTCCATCGCGCGAACCGAGCCAGCGAATTCGAACGCGAAGTCCACGCCGCCATTCGTGGCCGCGCGGGCATCTTCGACGCAGCGCTCATCGCGAGCGTTGAAGGCGTGAGTAGCGCCCAGTTCGCGCGCGAAGGCGAGCCGCTCGTCCGCAAGGTCTATCGCTACCACGGCCGCTGCGCCACAGGCGACAGCTCCCAGCAACGCCGCCAGGCCCACGCCTCCCAGGCCGACAATGGCAACCGCTGCCCCCGCCGGAACCCTGGCGGTGTTGACGATAGCGCCGACCCCGGTGAGGACGGCGCAGCCGAAGAGCGCCGCCTGTTCCAACGGGAGCGCAGGGTCGACCTTCACGAGCGAGCGCCGGCTGACGGTGGCGCGCTCCGAGAACGCCGACACGCCAAGATGGTGGTTCAGGGGCGTGCCGCCCCGGCTCAGTCGCCGTTCGCCCGAGAGGAGCGTCCCCGCGGTATTCGCGGCCGCACCTGGCTCACACAGGGCCGGGCGTCCCTCGGCGCAGGGCAGGCATTGCCCACAGCTTGGGACGAATACCATGACGACGTGGTCGCCGGGGATGAGGTCGGCGACGCCCGGCCCGACCGCCTCGACCACCCCCGCCGCCTCGTGCCCGAGAGCGATGGGGGTGGGGCGTGGACGGTCGCCGTTGATAACGGAGAGGTCCGAATGGCAGAGACCGGCGGCGGCCACGCGGACAAGCACCTCGCCGTATCCCGGCCCGTCCAGGTCGACTTCGGCTATCGAGAGTGGCCGCGAACTCGCATACGGATGAGACAGGGCCACCGACTCCAGGATCGCGCTGCGTACTTTCATCGCCTCACCTCGTGAGTGGAGATTCCAGGTCCTGGAGCCGCTTTGTGAGCTTCATGTTTTCGGAGTAGTCCACCGGACAATCGATGATGGTCACGGTGTCGCTTGCGAGGCCCTGGCGGAGGGCGGGTAGCAAATCAGCCGCGCGCTCGACGCGAATACCCGTCGCACCGAAGCTCTCGGCGTACTTCACGAAATCCGGGTTGCGGAAGGCGATATGACTCGGCCGTCCGAAGGTCCGCATCTGGTGCCAGGTGATCAGTCCGTATTCGGCATCGGTCCAAATCAGGACGACGAACGGCGTGTTCAGCCGGAGGGCGGTTTCGATTTCCTGGGAGTTCATCATGAATCCAGCATCGCCCGTGAGGGCCACGACCTTGCGGTCAGGGAAGGCGAGCTTCGCGCCCACGGCCCCGGGCACGGCAATTCCCATCGATGCGAAGCCGTTCGAGATGATGCAGGTGTTCGGCTCCTCCGCCTGGTAAAACAGCGCCGTCCACATCTTGTGCGCGCCTACGTCCGAGATCACGATGTCCTTGGGCGCGAGCGCCTGGCGAAGATCCCAGAGGATCTTCTGCGGCTTCAGCGGGAACCCGTCATCGGCGGCGAACGACGCACGTTCGGCCACGATAGAGTCGCGCAAGGCGGCGAATGGGAGGTCCGGCCGGGGCGAGACCCATTTCGCCATCTGCCGTAGCGCCTCGCCAATATCGCCCAGCACGCCGCAGGCCACGTGATAGCAAGCGTCGACCTCAGCCGGCAGCGCGCTGATGTGGATGATCGTCTTGTCGCCCGCGGGATTCCACTGTTCAGGGTGGTATTCGACCATGTCGTATCCGACGCAGATCACGAGGTCGGCGCGTTCGAATGCGTACCAGGGAAGGTCGCGCGCCTTCAGGCCGATGGTCCCGAGGCTCATCGCGTCGGAGGAGGCGATCACGCCTTTCGCCATGAAGGTGGTCACCACCGGGATGCGCGTCGCCTCGGCGAAGTCACGGAGGGCCTGGTGCGCCTTCTGCCGGATGACGCCGTTGCCCGCGAGGACGAGGGGACAGCGGGCGGCGCCGATCAGCTGGACAGCCTGCGAAACCTTCACCTCCGAGGGCGCGGGTGTGAACGGTGTCTGCACCTGGATCGGGACACCGGCCGTTTCATGTTCGGCGATGTTCTCCGGCAACTCGATGAAACAGGCGCCGGGGTTTTCTGTTTGCGCTACCTTGAACGCCTTTCGCACGACCTCCGGAATGGTGTCTGCGGCGCGCACCTGGGCGGCGTACTTCGTCACCGGCTGGAAGAGCTGCACGAGGTCGAGTATCTGATGGCTCTCCTTGTGCATCCGTGTGGTCGACCCCTGGCCGGCGATCGCCACGACGGGTGCGTTGTCCATATTCGCATCCGCGACTCCGGTGATGAGGTTCGTGGCCCCGGGGCCCAGCGTCGAAAGACAGACCCCGGCCTTGCCCGTGAGGCGTCCATACACGTCCGCCATGAAGGCGGCGCCCTGTTCGTGGCGGGTCGTTACGAACTTCACACTGCTATCCAATAAGGCGTCCATGACGTCAAGATTCTCTTCGCCAGGAATCCCGAACACGTACTCGACGCCTTCGTTCTCCAGGCAGCGGACCAGCAGCTGCGACGCTTTCACGGGGTCTCCTTAGCGGTCACCAGGGCGTTGCGCTCGTTGAACCGCGACCCTGCGGCCCGAGCGAACACGCTGACGATAAGCGTCCCGGGGCGTGTATCGCCAGCGCCTTTCGCTGGGGACCCGGACCATTTCATTGAAACCAGACTGATGCGGGAGGGTTCGGGTCACGGTTTTGCATGAGCGGTGGCGTGTCCCACCCGGGTCTGCGATCTTCGAAGCTGCACGGTCCGAACCGCGCGCGTCAGCAAGCGGGTTGTAGCGACTATGCCCGGCGGCGGGACCGACCGCCTTCCGGCGGCCGTGTGACGCAACCCGCTCCGTGACCGTCGCGGTTCGGACTGGCTCGGCGGTGGCCTGGTTTCCACGCAAAACTCTGAACCACACCCGATGCGGGACGCGATCGGCGGGACTGTGTACCATCTCCGCCATGCCTTTTCTCAAGTTTCCCGACGGCTTCCAGTGGGG
>JAYUAG010000410.1:0-3677 GCA_043741475.1 Thermoflexaceae bacterium
TTCGACCTCACCTCCACGCTCAGCCTGCTGTTTACGACCATGTTCCTTGGGAGCCTCTTCGGGCTGTTCGTCGTCCTCGGCCGCCAGTTTATGTCGTACCGATGGATGCCCGCCGCCTGGGCCGCGGCTGGCGCGACGGTTGGCGGAGCTGTCCTTATCAAAGGGGACGGCGTCGATTTCACGCTGCTGGGACCGCTTTCGCTGGCGGTCGCTATGTTCATCATCATCCCGGCCGCGGGCGCGGCGCTGATCGCCTGGCTGGTCGAGCGCCTTCACCTTTTTTGGTTCAAGGGGCGCAAGGCCACAGCAGTCGCCGCGTTGGCCGCCCTGCCCGCGCTCGTCACCGTCTTCATCCCGGTTGTCGCGGTCGTCGGCGGTGCTGTCTGGCTGCTTCTCGCCCGCGTGGAGCGCCTTCGAAGCGTCCCACACTGGCAGTCCGCGCGGATTGCTGCGCTTGTCGTGTTCGCGGCGGTCATCGCTCTGGGCGCCTTCGCGCTCACCGACAAAGTTCAGGACGTACTCTGACGCGGGGCCGGCGCGAGACCAGAATCTACACGTACGTACGTCAGTCCGCATCCCGAACACACCAGCGCGTCGTCTAATGTGCGCGCGCATACGCATACCCAACCGCCCTGTTTCGCGGGTACGCCCACCACCAGCCCGTGATCCGGCACGTCCTTGGTCACGACCGCCCCGGCCGCCACGAGCGCCCAACGGCCGATCGTGATGCCCGTAACGATCACGGCACGGGAACCGATCGATGCGCCGTACTTCACGTGCGTCTTGCCAAGCTCCCAGTCGCTCTCCGTCTTCAGCGCCCCGTCGGGGGTGATCGCGCGAGGATACTTGTCGTTGGTGAACACGACCTCGGGGCCGACGAAAACCCCGTCCTCCAGGGTCGCGCCGGGATAGACGCAGGAGTAATTCTGGACCTTGCAGTTCGCGCCCAGGCTTACGTGCTCGCCGATGTAGGCGCCCTTGCCGATGATGCATCCCGGCCCGAGCCGAGCGCCTTCACGCACCTGCGCCTGGTGCCAGATGGATGAGCCCTCGCCCACGATCGCATCAGGGTGGACCTCGGCCGTGGGGTGAACCCGGTAGTTGGTCACGCCTCGACTCCGGCGCCGACTTCGTCCGCAGTGTCGGCTTCGCGCGAGTACTTGCGCGCCACCAGGTGCAGCCGTCGCTTGAGCTCGACGCCGTCGGAAGCGAGGACGGTCTGCAGTTCGTCAATCAGGCGCAGGATCTCGGGTTCGGTCACCTCTGCGTCCTGGGAGAGCCGCATGACCTTGGGATGCTCCGTCGCTTCCAGCCGTTCGAAGTCCGCGACGAGCTCTTCTCGCAGCTTCTCGCCGGGCCGCGGGCCGGTGAAGACGACTTCGATGTCCTTGCCGGGCCGCAGGCCACGCAGCCGGATCATCCGTTCCGCCAGCTCGAGGATGTTGATCTCCTCGCCCATGTCGAGCATGTAGATCTTGCCGCGGCCGCCGAACGTCCCCGCCTGGATGACGAGGCTGACGGCCTCAGGGATGGAGATGAAGTACCGCATCATGTCGCGGTGCATGACGGTCACCGGGCCGCCGCGTTCGATCTGGTGCATGAATGTCGGCACCACGGAACCACGGCTGCCCATGACGTTGCCGAAGCGCACCGCAGCAAAGCGCGTCCCTTCATCGCTGCGCGCGAGGGCCAGCACCAACAATTCCGCGATGCGCTTGGTCGCGCCCATGACGCTCGTCGGGCGGACGGCCTTGTCCGTCGAAATGAGGATGAACGTGCCCGTCTCGAACTCGCGCGCCGCCAGGGCAACGTTGCGCGTACCGAGCACGTTCGCGCGGAACGCCTCTTCCGGGTGCTCTTCGAGCATCGGCACGTGTTTATAGGCGGCCGCGTGGTACACGAGGTCCGGCCGCACCCGCCGGAAAATATCATTCACTCGGTGGGTGTCCATCACGTCCGCCAGCCAGAGCCGGACGGTCGTCTCGGGCGAGACGTCCGATCCCTCGAACCACCCGCGGTAGAGGTCGTGGAGGCCACTTTCGTTGTTGTCGAGCAGGTGTAGTTCGCGCGGTTGGAACGCGAGCAGCTGGCGGCACAACTCGGAGCCGATCGACCCCGCGGCGCCCGTCACCAGCACGACCTTGTCGTTGACCGAGGCGGAACAGGCGCTGAAGTCGACCTGCACCGGGTCGCGGCCGAGGAGGTCGTCGAGCGTGATTTCGCGCAGCGTGTCCGTGTTTTTGCCGGACATCCAGTTCTCGACGCCTGGCACGATGCGCACCGGTAGCCCGGCGCGTTGACACGACGCCACCACCACCCGCACCACCGCTCCCGGGGCACGCGGGATGGCGATAGCCACCGCCTCCACGGCGTGATCGGCGATCACCTTTTCCAGCGATGAGACGGGCCCAAACACGCGCAGCCCGTGCATACGGCGTTTCTGCTTCCGCGGATCATCATCGACGAAACCAACGGGCTGGTAGTTCAGGCCCGGACTGTTTTGCAGCTCGCGCGCCAGCGCCTGGCCCGTGTGGCCCGCGCCCACCACGAGCAGCCGCCGCGACGAAACCGTTTCCCACGGCATCCGGCTGACGAGACGCGTACGCATCTTCACGATCGCCATGCCGGGGAACACCAGTCCGCCGGCGATAAGCGCCACGCTCAAGGGGAGATCTCGTTCTTGCAGCCAGAAGTTCCCGCCAAAGACTACGACCGTCATTACCAGTACCGGGCGAAAGAGAGCGAGGATGTCGCCAAGGCTGCCGTAGGCCCAGATGATCCGGTAGACCCCAAAGAAGACGTTTGCGGCCACATAACCCACGGCGATCAGGGGGACCACGCGAATCGCGAAGGAGGCGCTTTGGCGCGGCACGTCGCCGTCGAACCGCAGCAGCAACGCGGCCGTATAAGCGGCCGCCACGACGAGCAAATCCAGCACGGTCGCCAGGATGGTCGGGCCAAGGTCGCCGGGGAGCAGCCTGCGGTGCCAGGGCGAACGCGCCGCCGGGAGATCCGCTTCAGCGGTCATCTCGCCCCGCTTCCGCGCACGACGGCACTCGCGGTCTTCGCCAGGATGCGCAGGTCCCCCAGGAACGAGTGCTCATCCACGTAGGCGAGATCGTATTTCATGACCGCATCGTAGACGAGATCCGACCGGCCCTCCACCTGTGCGAGTCCGGCGATACCCGGCCGGACGGTATGGCGGCGCTGGTACGCCGCCGGGTACTGAGCGACGATTTCCGGCAGCTCCGGTCGCGGGCCGACGAGACTCATCTGGCCGAGGAAGACGTTAATCAGGTTCGGCAGTTCATCGATGGACGTCCGTCGCACGAACGCCCCAAGCGCCGTCGTCCGGGGGTCAGCACTCTCTGACGGGCTGAAGACATAGCTTTCGAAGTCATCGACAACGCGCGGCGGGTCTTCGCCGGGGCCCGCGTGGCGCATCGTCCGAAGTTTGTACATGCGGAAGGTCGCCCCGTCCTTGCCGACCCGCTCCTGGGCGAAGAACGGGTTGCCGCGCAGGTCCAAAGCGAGCGCGACGGCCATGACGCCCGCGACCGCCGCCGCAAGAGGGGCCCCGAGAAGCGTGACGGCCACATCGAAGACGCGTTTGACCACTTCTCCAACCTACGGATGGGCCCGTTTAGACGCGATGCGCTGGAGCTCTTGGCCAACGC
>JAYUAG010000411.1:0-8465 GCA_043741475.1 Thermoflexaceae bacterium
CGGCGCTGGCCCTCGGCGTAAATCGTGTCGAAGGCGAGCGAGGACTTTCCCGAGCCCGAGAGGCCGGTGATCACGACCAGCCGATCGCGCGGGATGCGGACGTCGATGTTCTTCAGGTTATGTTCGCGCGCGCCGCGCACGAAGATGTGATCGAGAGGCATGGGGGAGCCGTACCCGGGTGGTCTGGGCCGGTGGCCCGTAGGCGCAATCGTAGCAGATACAGAACGAGTGTTCGAGTGAGCCGGGGAGCCACAAAGGCACGAAGATCACGCGAAGGCCACAGTCGTCCGTCCGCCGGTGAGACTCAGTGCTCGACTCAGGCGAGGTCCGAGTGAACAGCGCACGCGTGACAATACCGGATGCTATGGGGCTTCGTGGCCTTCGTGCGGTCTTCGTGTCTTCGCGGTTCACTCCGCCGCAAGACAACCGTCGCCTTCGTCCCGTAAGATAGGCATCATTCTGGCAATACCAGCCATAGAGGAGGCCCCGCGTGGGAGACAAGTCACCGAAGAATACCCAGAAGAAGACGACTCAGAAGACCACGGCGAAGGCTAAGCCCGCGGCCGCCTCCGTCCCCAAGAAATAGTTCACAACGGCGTTCGTTCGAATTCGAGGAGCGCCCAGTCTCGCTCGTGGTTCCGTGCGCGCAGGAGGAACCCCGCAGCCTGCATGGCGGTGGCGGCGCGCGCCGCGTCGCTCCCGAGGATGCCACTCAGGATGAGCGTGCCCTCCGGCCGTACGGCAGCCGCGAACAGAGGCGCGAGCCCGACGTTCGCCTCCGTGCTGATGTTCGCTACAGCGAGGTCGTAGGCGCCCATCTGAGGCCGGGTGAGTGGCCCCACAGCGACCGTTACCTGTCCCGCCACGCCGTTCGCTTCGCAGTTCTGGCGAGCGATTTCGCAGGCTACGGGGTCGATGTCGACCGCGTCTACGCTTGCGGCCCCGAGCAGCACGGCGCCGATCGCCAGCACTCCCGAACCCGTGCCCACATCGAGCACACGCATGCCCGGTTGCACCGACCGTTCGAGGGCCGCGAGGCAGAGGCGAGTGGTCTCGTGGTGGCCCGTACCGAAGGCCTGGCCGGGATCGAGCCGGATAATGAGCTGGCCCTCCGCCGGTTCGCGCTCGATCCATGTCGGGACGATAAGAATGCGGCCACCGAAGTCCACGACGCCGAAGAATTCGCGCCAGGAGACGGCCCAATCCTGCTCATAGAGCGGTTTGGCGACCAGTTCGACGGAGGGAAATGCTTCGTGCATGGCGACGCGCAGCTTCTCCGTGAGTACGGCGCCGAGTTCGCTCGCGGGGAGGTAGGCACGGACGATCACCGGTTCGGCCTTGCGCACCCGGAACCCCTGTTCGGGGCCGAGGATGTCGACCGGCTCTTCGAGGGACACGCCGCCAGGGGCCACCTCGCGCATCAGATCTGCAACGGCGTCGGCGTCGGCCGGTGGCGAGGTCGCGGCGATTTCGAACCAGAGCATCAGGGCATGGTAGGAAGGCTATGACGAAGGGGCGACCACGAACCGGCGCGAGCGGCCCGCATTTCGTACACTTTCGCCATCCCGGAGCGCTTTCCGGCTGGGGAGGGTCATGGAATCGGCGATTAAGGTACTGGTTGTTGCGGGCACGCTCTCGCTCACCTACGGGTTCCTGCTCGGCATCCCGATGGCGCGCGCGCGAATGGCCGCGCCGCAAGCGCCCCGCCACCTTGTGAACACGCACCTCGAGGCGCTAATCGCGGGCGCCATCCTTCTGGCGCTAACAGCAGCCATCTCGTTCTCCACCCTCGCCGAGGGGCTGGAGACGACGGCCGCAGTGCTTGTTGCGGTCGCGGTTGGCCTTTCCACCGCCGGTGGCACCGCGAACTGGCTGCAGCGCATTGATGACCCGTTCAAAGAGCGCTCGCCCGGCTTCTACCTCCAGGCGGCGAGCGGGCCAATCAACGTCTTGGGCATTGTGATCATCCTGATCGGCGTGCTCAAGGGACTCTGACGCGGCGCTACACACGTTTGACGACGTAGACCATCAGTTGGAGCACCAGAATGACGACGATCGTGCTCACCTCAAACGGGCCGAGCGGCGGGATATACCGTCGCGCGGGCGCGAGCAGCGGGTCGGTCACGCGGTCGATAAGACGCGTAAAGTCGTTCTGTGGCCGGTTTGGCGCCCAGCTGAGAATCGCCCGCACAACGATGCAGCCAATGAGGACGTACAGAAAAAGGACGAAGCCGAAGCGGATGGAATCGTTCACCCGCCAAGCTCCATGGCCCGCCGGTGAGCAGCCCGGACGGCTTCGATGATGTCTGCGCGCACCGACCCTTTTTCCAGTTCGAGAAGCCCGGCCGCGGTCGTGCCCGCGGGCGAGGTGACGCGGGCGCGCAACTCGGCCGCGGGACGGCCGCTCTCGATTGCATAGCGCGCCGAGCCGAGCACGGTCTGAGTGACAAGCTCTTCCGACTGGGCCCTGGGCAATCCGATAGCCACGGCGCCCTCGATCAGGGCCTCGATGAACAGAAACACGTAGGCCGGGCCGCTGCCGCTGACGGCGGTGGCCATATCGATCTTCTTTTCGTCCTCGAGATAGAGTTCGCGGCCGATGGCGGTGAGCAGCGCCCGGACGCGACTACGCTGGTCGTCGTCGACGGCGGTGGTGGCCGTCCAGGCGCTCATGCCGGCGCCGATCGCGGCGGGCGTGTTGGGCATGATGCGGACGATGCGGTCCGTGCCGAACGCCGCCTTGAGCGTCGCGATTGTGGCGCCGGCGACGATGGACGCCACCACTGCGCCGGGGCCGGCAGCGCCACGGACGCTACCGAGTTCCTGCGGTTTTACACACAAGAGGACGAAATCGGCGTCCGTCATCGCCTCGGCGGCCGAAAGCGTCGTCCTCACCCGGTACCGCTCGGCCAGCTCGAACCGCCTGGCCTCTACCATCTCAGCGACGATGACACTGTCCGCACTGAGGACGCCGTTCGCGAGCGCCGCGCCGAGGATCGCTTCGCCCATGACACCGCCGCCGATGATGGCGGTGGTCACAGCGGCCGTTCCCCGAAGATCGAGCGGCCCACGCGGAGGTGGGTGGCGCCTTCTTCGATGGCGACCTCGAAATCGTTGGTCATGCCCATGGAGAGTCCCTCCAGCCCATGTTCGTGGGCGAGCGCCTTGAGCGCACGGAACCACGGACGCGCCCGTTCCGGGTCGTCCGCCGCGGGAGGCACCGTCATCAGGCCGAGGACCATGAGGGCGGGCAGCGCCTGCGCCGTTCTCAGCAAGCCTCCCAAGTCCACCGGCGCTACCCCGCTCTTGCCGGGTTCGCCCGAAAGGTTCAGCTGAAGGAAGACGGGCAAGCGGCGGCCCTGGGCGGCGCGATCGAGCGCCAGCGCCAGCCGGGCGGAATCGACCGAATGAACCGCGGCGCATACGTCCACGGCGGAGTGAGCCTTGTTCGTCTGGAGGTGGCCGATGAAGTGGAGCCGGGGCGCCGGCGAGGCGGGCGCGCGCGCGCGCGCGAGTTCCTCGCTCTTGGCGCGGGCTTCCTGCAGATAGTTCTCGCCGAAGTCCGTGATACCGGCCGCTATCGCCTCGCGGATGGAGGCGACGGGCTGTGACTTCGAAACGGCGATCAGGGTGACGGACTCGAGCGGACGGCCGGAGCGCTCGCAGGCGCGGGCGATTCGCGCCCGTACGGCAGCGATGCTGGCCGCGATCGGCGCCGCCGGCGCGGGACTCATAGATCTTCTAGCGTGGGCGGGCGCCAGAGCTCCCAGAGCGCGCGTAGGCCCACGGCCGCGACCACAACGAGGATTCCCGCCAGGCCGGCCAACGGGTGGATGCCGAACAAGAAGACAAGCAAGACCAGGTAGCCGAGCACGCCGAAAAGGATGCCAAGCGGCAGCGCCAGCACGCGGAAGACGGCAATCGTGATGTAGAGCGCGTCCTTAATACCGCCGGGCTTGTCGTCCTCAGGAGGGGTGCCGGGGCCATAGTAGAAGCCCATACCCGTAGTATATCGCCCTGGGCGGGTTGTCACCGGCCCCGTCAACTGTTAAGAATGGTGGTGTGGCGGGAGAAGCGCTGGCCTAAAGGTGACGCTTGTCCCACGTTCCTTCCATTCCTCCAGTTCCAGGCGGCGGTCTGCGCACGGGCGCACCGCGCTCCTCGCCGGGCTGATCGTGGGCATGCTTGTGCTCACGGGGTCGGCCTCCGCCCTCAATGTGACCGAGCACGTCGTCCAGCCCGGCGAGACGCTCGCCCAGATCGCGGAGCGCTACGGCTTCCCGATCGAGACATTGATGGACGTCAACGGGATCAAGAACCCGGACAACATCCAGGCGGGCCAGGTCCTGAAGATCCCCGGCTTCGCCTCGGACGATCTCAAGCCTCAGCCGGTGGCCGCGCACCCGGGGAAGACCCACACCGTCGTCGCAGGCGACACGCTCTCCCGCATCGCCGCCGAGAACGGCGTGTCGGTCACAGCGCTAAAAGACATCAACGGCCTCGAACGGGACCTGATCTTCGTGGGCCAGGTATTGAAGATTCCCGGCGCCGCCGTCGCGACGGAGGCGCCGCCGCTCCAGCCAGCCGTCACCTACACGGTGAAGCCTGGAGACACGCTCTCGGGCATCGCCGGTCAGTTCGGCGTCCCCGCCGCGGCGATCAGTGAAGCGAACGGCGTCCTCAACCCCAATGCGATCTTCCCTGGCCAGGTGCTGACGATACCTGGTGCGGCGCCAGCGGCCGGACCAGCGGCGCCGCAGCCCACCGTCCACATCGTCCAGGAGGGCGAGACCCTGGCCCGCATTGCGGCCAAGTATGGCGTCCCCGTGAAACGGCTGGGCGATGCCAACAACCTCGCCGACCACGATGTCATCCACCCCGGCGAACGCCTCGTAATACCGAACGCCGCGACCCCCAGCCAGACCACGGGTTACGCATCCCGTACCCACACGGTTGCGGCCGGCGAAACCCTCGGCATGATCGCAGAGCGCTACACGGTGCCCGTGAAGACGCTCATGGCGGAGAACACGATTAAGGACCCGAACCTTGTGTTCGTGGGCCAGGTGCTGCGCATCCCAGGTCCGACAGGAGGGGCCGAACCTCCGCCCCCAGCGCCGGTCGCGAAGACGTATGTCGTGCGCGCCGGCGACACCGTCAGCATCATCGCCGCGCGTGAGGGTGTGAGCATCGCGGCGCTGGTCGAAGCCAACGCGCTGGCGAACCCGAACAACATCCGCGAGGGTCAGGTGCTCACGATTCCCGGAGGGTCAAGCGCAGCGGGAGTGCCCGATCGCGGCCTGCCCCGCTCGGAATACGCCCGCATCCTCCAGAACGCCGCCGCCGAATTCGGCGTCCGCTCCGCGCTCATCAAGGCGGTCGCCTGGCAGGAGAGCGGCTGGAACCAGTGGGTGGTCAGTTCCGCCCAGGCGGTCGGTCTCATGCAGGTAACGCCCTACACGGCGGAGTGGGCGCTCCTCACCCTCGTTCCGGACGCGACGGGTTGGCGCACGAGCCCGGTCGACAACGCCCGCATGGGGACGGCCATCCTCCACCATTGGCTGGTCCAGTCGGGCGGCGACGAGGTGCTCGCGATAGCGGCCTACTTCCAGGGCTGGCGTAGCCTGCAGGAGATCGGGATGTACGAAGAGACGAAGGTTTACGTCGCGAGCGTGCGCGCCCTGATCGCCGAGTTCGAGTAGGTTCGTCCGTCCGGTTCACTGCTTGCGGGCCACCACGCAAAGGATGTCGCGCGGGTTCACGTAGACGGAGGCGCGCCCCAACCGGGCCGCCTCCACACCCTTGGACAGCGCCGAGGCGACGGGCTTCGCGTAGAGCGCCAGCCGCCGCGTGAAGAAATCGAGAGCGACGTCCTTGCCGATGGCCTGCGTATGGAGCACATCGAACCCGGCCTTGCGGAGCGCGAGGCCGATGGTTTGGCGCGTGAAGTAGTAGAGGTGTTCTTCGGCGAGCTTGTAGCCCATCCATCGCGTCCCCGTTGCCCTCGCCACGCGGCTGCCCAGGTCGGGCGTACTGATGACCAGGATTCCCTCATCCCGCAGGAGGCTGCGGCAGTACTCCAGGTTCGCGACCGGGTCGGGCACATGCTCGATCACATCCCAGAGCGTGAGCACATCGAATGAGTCGGCTGTGAAGCCGGCTTCTTCGAGCATGCCGCAGCGCGCCGCGAGCCCAAGTCGGTCACGCGCATAGCTCACGGCGTGCGCCGAGATGTCGACGCCTTCGACCTCCCAGCCGCGCCGCCGGGCCGTTTCGAGGAAGAAGCCGAGCGCGCAGCCGACGTCGAGTAGCCGCCCCCGCTGCGGCGTGTACCGTTCGATCAGGTCGAGTCTTCGGCCCGCGGTCTTAACGATGCAATAGCGGTCGGCCTCGTAGTCGTCGTAGCCCGACTCTTCCGAGCGCGCGTTGCGGAAATATGCCTCCCCATATACGGCGCGAAGCTCGTCGGCACGCGGGAAGGTACGCACACTGACGAGGCCACAGGTGGAGCAGCGGCGAAGGTGGCCAAGCCCGCTATCTTTCAAGTCCTCGAAAAGACCGTTCCCACAGAGCGCACAGGGCATCGTCCCAGCCTACTGGAAAGGCCGCGAACGGCCACGCGTGGCCGCCCCAGCGATTGAGCAGTGGGATCGCGCGCGTAGACTCGGCGGATGCGGGTAACGGTCACCGGCGCGTCCGGGCACATCGGCGGAAACCTCGTCCGCGCCCTCCTCGCCCGCGGTGAAGAGGTGCGCGCGGTTGTTTTTCGTGGGCGCCGGGCGCTCGAAGGCCTGGACGTTGAATGTGTCCAGGCCGATGTCCGCGACGCAGCGGCGATTGCGAAGGCGGTCTCCGGGTCAGAGCTGGTCTTTCACCTCGCCGGCCACATTGACATCGTTGGCGACCGTCAGAAAGTCGCCGAAGTGAATGTCGGCGGGACGCGCAATATCGTTGCCGCTTGCCATGCGGAGGGCGTACGGCGCCTCGTACATTTCAGCTCGATCCACGCCTACACGGCGAACCCTCGCGATGAAGTGGTGGACGAGACGCGCGCGCTCACGCGGAGCCGCGCGGACCCGCCCTACGACCGCTCGAAGGCGGCCGCCCAGCGGCTGGTCACGCGCGCGGCGGCGGACGGGCTCGATGCGGTGATCGTGAACCCAACAGGCGTCATCGGCCCCCACGACTACGGGCCGTCGAACGTCGGGCGGCTGCTGATCGACCTGCAGCGCCGTAGCCAGAAGGTGCTGGTCGGTGGCGGTTTCAACTGGGTCGACGTGCGCGACGTGGTGGACGCCGCCATCGCCGCCGCGGACCGGGGGCGCGCGGGCGAGGCCTACATCCTCGCGGGCCAGTGGCTTTCGGTAACTGAGCTGGCTGAGGTTGCATCGACGGTCACGGGCGTGGCGACGCCGCGTCTCGCTATCCCGAACGCAGTGGCACGCGCGGCGATGCCGTTGATCGAGCTTTGGGCGGCGGCGCGCCCGGGGCCTCGCCGGTTCACCCGCCTTTCGCTGCGCGCGCTCCGCGACCATCGCCACGTGTCCTCGGCGAAGGCGACGCGGGAACTCGGCTTCAGTGCTCGGCCCCTCGCGGCGACGATCGCGGACACCTATGCATTCTTCGCCGAGCAAGGGATGCTGCGGCTTTGAACGGAGCCGCGGCATTCCGGCTTGTGGCCTGGGGGTGGGCTGGCCTGGCCCTGGTGGCGTTCGCGGGCCTGTTCTTCTATACGGCGCCGTACGGTCGCTACCGAGCGAAAACATTGCGGGGCAGCGTGAACGCGACCGTTGGCTGGGTGTTGATGGAAACGCCCTCCGTGGTGGTTTTCGGGGTCTGTTTCCTTGTCTGGCGCAAAGAAGTTGGTGCAGCCGGGTGGGTCCTCTTCACGCTCTGGCAATTGCACTACGTCAATCGCGCCTTCGTCTTCCCATTTCGCAGGCGCGGTGGCGGGCAGGCCATGGCCGTTACAGTGCTGCTCTCCGGCCTCGTCTTCACGACAATCAATGGCTACCTGAATGGCCGAGGACTGACCGGGCTGGGGCGGGACTACCCGGCCAACTGGCTGCTCGATGGCCGGTTCATCGCCGGGAGCGTCCTCTTCGCAGCGGGGTTCACGCTGAACCTCGCCGCCGACCGGGCCTTGCTCCGACTTCGGACCGGCGACGAGGCCGGGTATCGTGTGCCGCACGGGCGCCTCTTTCGCCACGTGTCATGCCCGAACTATCTCGGCGAGATCGTCGAGTGGGCAGGCTGGGCGCTTGCGACGTGGTCAGTCCCGGGCCTTGCGTTCGCGCTCTGGACGGCCGCGAACCTGGCGCCGCGCGCACGCGCCCACCATCGCTGGTATCACCATGCTTTCCCTGACTACCCGCCCGAGCGACGAGCGCTGTTTCCCTACCTGTTCTGAATGGGTCAGGCGCTTTGCCGGGTTCCGCCACTTTCGTCGAATGGCAGGAAGGGTGGAA
>JAYUAG010000412.1:0-3641 GCA_043741475.1 Thermoflexaceae bacterium
AGGCTCGCATGCTTGGCGACGAGGTGTAGTTCCCAAGACGCCACTCCGAGGCCTCGTGTTGATAGCAGCCCGCCACACAAAGAAGCGCCCCGGCCATCACGACCGGGGCGCTTTGTTGAGTTGCCACTTGCTTCCCCCTCGCCCGCGAAGTCGGGAGAGGAGAATCCCTACCCGGGGGGTGAGGGCCTAGAGACCCAGCTCCGAGCCCACGATGCTCACGAACGAGACGCAGTTGCCCGGCGCCCCGCCCAGGTTGTGGGTGAGCGCGAGCTTCTTGCCGTTCGTGATCTGGCGGCCCTCCGGCGCTTCGTTGCGCAGTTGCAACCAGCATTCGAACAGCATGCGCAGGCCGCTGGCGCCGATCGGGTGACCGAACGACTTGAGGCCGCCGTCCGGGTTTACCGGGAGGTCGCCGGTGAGGTCGAACGTGCCGGCGTTGACGTCTTTCCAGCCTTCGCCGCGCTCGGAGAAACCGAGGTCCTCCATCAAGACGAGTTCGGTCGGGGTGAAGCAATCGTGCACTTCGGCCATGCCGAGCTGTTCGCGCGGGTTGGTGATGCCGGCCTGCTGGTAGGCGTCCTTGGCGACGGCGACGCACTCGTCGAAGGTCGTGTAGTCGTACTCCGGGTCGAGCGGGCCGCGGGCCGGGCCGGCGACGAACGAGAGCGCCTTCACGTAGATCGGCTTGTCGGTGTACTTATGGGCGTCCTCAGCGCGCACGATGATCGCCGCCGCCGAGCCATCGCTCACGCCCGAGCAGTCGAAGATGCCGAGCGGCCCGGCGATCAACGGCGAGTTCTGGATCGTCTCCATCGAGACTTCCTTCTTGAACTGCGCGCGCGGGTTGAGTGCCCCGTTCTTATGGTTCTTCCAGGCGATGCGGCTCATGGTCTTCTTCAACTCGTCCATGGGCACGTCATACTTATTCGCGTAGGCGGGCGCGAGGAAGCTGAAGCTCGCCGGGGCGGTGATCGAGGCGGCCGTGCCATCGGCGGGCGGAGCGCTGCCGACGAGCCCGGAGAAGCCCGAGTCCTTCAGCTTTTCGACGCCGATCGCCATGGCGATGTCGTACGCGCCCGAGGCGACGGCGTAGCAGGCGTTGCGGAACGACTCCGAGCCCGTGGCGCACATGTTCTCGTTGCGGCTGACCGGCTTGTAGTCAAGCTTCAGCGGGCGGGACAGCATAAGGCCGCTGCTGCCGGAGCCCGCGGTGCCGAGCCAGAAGGCGTCAATCTGGTCGATGGGGATGCCTGCAGATTCGCAGGCGTCGCTGGCGGCGTCGATGAGGAGGTCATCGACACTCTTGTCCCAATGTTCGCCGAAGGTGGTGCAGCCCATGCCGACGATTGCTACCCGGTCACAAATGCCCTTGGATGCCATGATTCAACCCTTTCTCGCGGGACGCGCTTTCCAGAAGTAGTTATGCACGCCTTCCGCAGTATACAGCCGACGGAATGTCATCTGCACCCTGTCGCCGATCTTCACACTGTCAGGGTCCACCTCGGTCAGTTCGCACGCGAACCGGCCGCCGCCATCGAAGTCGATGACCGCCCCCACGACCGGCGGACTCGGGGAAAACGCCAGCCGGTCGATCGTGAAGGTCGCCACCGTGGCGGTCAGTTCGGCCAGGCGTTCGAGCGACATCTTGTCGACTGAGTGGCACTTGATGCAGACGCGCATCGGCGGCAGATGGCGGGTGCCGCAGACATCGCAGCGGCTGCCCATGAAGCCGTACTTCCACGGTTCCGAGCGCAACGATGGCGGCGCGGCCGGGCGGTCCGGGTCGGGCCGGCGCGGCGGTTCGCGGTTGAGCATGTTTCGCCAGGTGAGGAAATTGAGGTACGGGACCTTCTTGCTCTCGCCGTTCACGACCGCCTTCACCGCTGGCCCGCGCTTCATCCGCTTCAGCGCGTCCGTCGTGCGGAAGAGGAGCACGGTCGCGCCGTCGCAGAGCACGAGCAAGGAGATGAGCTGGTTCGGCTCTGCCCGGTCAAGGACGTCGGCGAGCATGATGCCGCCGTGGGCGGCGCCGCTGTTGCCCATGACCGCGGTCATGTCGTCGGTGACCGCCTCGGGCTTGTGGCCCGTGCTCGCGCCCACGGTCCGGGCCGCACGCGCGTGCATGCCGGCGACGATGAAGTGGGAGATGTCCTCCGCCCTCACCTCGGCCGCCTGGTAGGCGTTGGTGAGCGCCTGCTTCGCGAGGGGCACGTAGACAAACTCGCCGAAGCGCTCTTCCCAGACCTTCGAGGCGATATCCCCCGGCAGCTTCCAGCGGTCGAGGAACTCGCTCGTCAGCGATTCGATCCCGACCAGTTCAGCGATCACATTGTCGGATTCGCCGCAGAGGAAGGCGGCCGCGCCATCGCCCCCGCCGGCTTCGTCGCCGCTACCGGGGAGGCCGCTGCGAAGGTCTGCCATCACCGCGATCGCGGGGTCGCGCGAATCGATCGCTGCTTTCAGTACCCCTGCGCCGCTGCGCACCGAGCCCATCATGTCCACCGCGAACACGTCCGATGGTAGCGCCAGGGCGGCGTGAATGGCGGAGGCGTTGTTCTTGTCGAGATAGGCCGGTTCCGCCGTCGCGAAATAGAGCGACCCCGGCTCGATGTCGTTGGGCGCCGTCCGCAGGAGTGCCCGGCCCGCCTCTACCGCCATCGAAGTCGTGTCTTCGTCGTAGCCCGCGACCGTGCGCGTGCCGCGGCCGCCGCCAGCGCCGAGCGCCGTGCCGATGGCGCTGCGCTCCAGGCGGAAGTAGGGCAGATAGGTCCCGTAGGCGATGATGCCGCGCATACACCCTCCGTGGCGTCGACGGTCGGCCGTCGTGGCCACAGCGAGCGACTATAGGGCTACCGCCCGCTCCGCGGAACGGCCCGAGCGCCGGGAACAGCCGTCCCTACCGCCCATGGCTCGAACCACTCCGGCGCTGGCCCGGCCGCGGCCGCGACTTCTGGCACGAACGCGCGGTCCAACTCGTCCACGATCACGCCCAGGTTCGCGACAATGCGCTCCCAGTTCGCTGTGTCACCGATCGGGTATTGGCCGCGACCGGCGCGCGCGGTCACGGGCACAAAGAGGGTGGCGTTGAATCCCGGCCCCTGGACGCTGAAGATCGTCGTTACCGAGCGGCTCCAGGTACCCACGTCCAGTTCCAGGTCCACCGCGTGGTTGCCTGCCGTGCGACGGCGGAGCGTGAACGTCCCGCTGCCGCCCTTGCAGCCGTAGCCGCGGGGAGCGAACGCCTCCACGAGCGTGGGCTTGAGCGGGCCCGTTGTGCCGATGCTGCTCTGCAACACTTCGGCTTCGGGCGGGAGGTCGTGCGGCAAGTGGAGCCGCTCGATCATCGCTCCCATGCCGGAGCGGTACTCCGCGAGGATCGTGGCCACCGCCGCCATGTCCGTTGGCCCGGAGGCGGCTGGTTCGCCCGCGCCCGTGGGGGCCGGAAGGCTCACGGCGGGCGGCAGGAACTGGGCCGACGCCCTCGGCTACACGGCTTGAAACAACTCGTTGAGAGAACACTCACCGAGATACGAGAACCGAGGATCCGCGAGACGACGGCCACTGGCCAACCGCCAGGAACGACCGGCCTCCTCTGGCCTCTCCGCAGCCTGGTGTTCGATCTCGGCTGCTATGTTCCGTAT
>JAYUAG010000413.1:0-8454 GCA_043741475.1 Thermoflexaceae bacterium
CCAGCGGCGGCGAGCGCGCGGGCGATGTCGGCGCCAATCCCGCGGCTGGCGCCAGTGACGAGTGCGACCTTCCCTTCGAGCGCCATTGGCGTACCTCCTGTATGCGGCCGGGAGTTTAGCAGAGGTAGCCGTCGGGTAGGGATTCTGCTGTGCCGACGGACTGGCGCGCCACCCCGAGGAGTCGGTCGTCGCGCCGGGCAATGGCACGCTCACCCGCGACCACGGCGGGTCGCGGCTACCAGTGGTTCGACCGGAACCGGGACCGGCTGGTCGGTGTAAACTGCGCATACGGAGTGGCAGCCGATGCGAGGATTGCGACCATACCTTGCTGGTGGGGCTGGCGGATCGCTGCTCCTCGCAGTCGCATGCGCGGTGATCGGCCTCACCATGGCCGCGGGCATCGCGGACGTTGTGCAACGGTCCGGTGCGCAGGCGGCGGATACTCCAGCGTCCACGCTCCCACCAGCGACCGCCGCCGCTGATGGATACACCGCGCTGACGGCGGAAGCAGGGAATGCGGCTGCCTGCCCCGTCACCCGGCCGCCCGAACCACCCTTCAGGCCGCCCGCCCCCTACCCGCCCTCGGCGCCCTATCCCTCGTTCTTCTGGTACGGCAGCGACGCCCTCTGGACGTTCCTCCGGGTCGACGGCGCCTGGTCGGGGCTTCCGAAGGACACGAACTGGTATGGGCAAAAGGTCTTCTGGTGGCGTGACGGGTTCGATTGGCGCACGGAGCCACAGCCAGCAATCGCGGTCACGGGGCGGCGCCTTGATGACAACACGCTCCTCGCTCGCGCTTCACGGTCGACGCACGGATGGAATGACGATCTGGGGGCCTTCATGCTGATCGGCGTGACACTCCCGACGGAAGGTTGCTGGGAGATCACGGGACGCTATGGCGGGACCGACCTGTCTTTCGTCGTGTGGGTCGCGCCGTAGCCGCGGACCACTGCGTCCGCTGACTGGCGATCGATGGCCCACGGCCGTCGGCGCTCCAGTGCGCTGGGCATGGCACGCCCGCCCGCGACCACAGTGGGTCGCGGCTACCAGGTTTCGTGGGTGCACGCGCCTGTGCTAGCGAACCGCCACGAAATTCGCGGCGGTTCAACCGCCCGGCATGGCACGCCCGCCCGCGACCACGGCGGGTCGCGGCTACCAGAATCCTGTCTACCTTGTCCGTGTGACGGCGCAGATCATCGATGGGGCGGGGATTGCGGCGGAAATCCGGGCCGATGTGGCCGCGCGGACGGCGGCGCTGCGAGCACGCGGCGTGACGCCTGGGCTGGCAGCGGTACTGGTCGGTGATGACCCCGGTTCGATCAGCTACGTGTCCGCCAAGGCGAAGGCCTGCGAGGAAGCCGGGATCTTCTCGGAGACGTTCCGGCGGCCCCCGAACACGAGCGAGGCGGAGCTGCTGGCGCTGATAGCGGAGCTGAACGCCGACGCCCGCTTCGACGCGATCCTGCCGCAGCTGCCGCTTCCGCCACAGATCGACGAGCGGTGCATCATTGACGCGGTCGACCCGGCGAAGGACGTGGACGGGCTCCACCCGCGGAACCTCGGGCGGCTCTTGCGGGGCCAAACCGATGGCGCGCTCCCGTGTACGCCGCACGGCGTGCAGCAGCTCTTGTTGAGGACCGGGAACGACCCCGCGGGCAAGCATGTGGTGGTTGTGGGACGGTCGACGCTGGTAGGGCGTCCGCTCTCGGTGTTACTCAGCAACAGGGCGCCCGGTGGCAACGCGACCGTGACCGTCTGCCACACGGGGACGCCGGATATCGGCCGCTTCACGCGCGAGGCGGACATCGTCGTGATGGCGGCCGGCCGGCCGAATACGCTCACAGCGGAGATGGTGAAGCCGGGCGCGGTCGTGATTGATGTGGGCACGAACCGGATCGAGGATGCATCGCGGAAGCGCGGCTGGCGGCTTGTCGGTGATGTCGATTTCGCTGCCGTGAAGGAGGTCGCGAGCTGGATCACGCCCGTGCCGGGCGGCGTGGGGCCGATGACGATCGCGATGCTGCTCGTGAATACGGTGAGGGCGGCGGAGCGGCGCTAGTTCGCCGCTCGGACAGGCTCGTGCTACTTTTGGGTGAGCATGGGGGCCCGCCGCGAGGGCGCCCGGCGGGGTGCTGGACTGTTGTATACGGACCTCCTGATCTTCTCCGGCCGGGCTCACCCGGAGCTTGCTGGGGCCATCGCCTCCCACGTGGGCCGGTCGCTTGGCTGTGTGGATGTTTTCGAGTTCTCCAACGAGAACGTCTTCGTCCAGTACCAGGAGAACGTGCGGCAGCGAGACGTCTTCATCGTGCAGCCGTTTTCGAGCCCGGTGAACACCTCGATCGTCGAGCTATTGATCATGATCGACGCTGCCAAGCGGGCCTCGGCGGGGCGGATCACGGCCGTCATTCCCTACTTCGCGTACGGCCGCAGCGACAAGAAGGACCAGCCGCGCGTGCCGATCACGGCGCGCCTGCTGGCGAACATGATCGAGACCGCCGGCGCCGACCGCGTCCTCACGATGAACCTGCACGCCGGCCAGATCCAGGGGTTCTTCAATATCCCCGTGGACGAACTGAACGCGATCTACCCGGTGAGCGCCCACTTCCAGCAGCTGCACCTGAAGGACTACGTCGTCGTCGCGCCCGACGTGGGCGACGAAAAGCGGGCGCGCGACATGGCCGTGCGGCTCGACCTGCCCCTCGCGATCATCGAAAAGCGGCGCATCGGCAACACGGGCAAGACCGAGGCGATGAACGTCATCGGCGACGTCGAAGGCAAGGGCTGCCTGCTGCTCGACGACGAGATCGACACGGCCGGGACGATTACGGCCGGCCTGCCGATGCTGCGCCAACAGGGCGCGACGGAGGTGATTCTCGCCGCCTACCACGGCGTTCTCAGCGGGTCCGGGGTCGCGCGACTGCGGGACGCCGGCGTCCGCGAGATCGTCGTGACCGATACGCTCCCGCTCGCGCAGGAGAAGAGGCTCCCCAACCTGACCATCATCCCCGTGGCGGCCCAGTTCGCAGACGCGATCGCGCGCATCAACACGGGCCAATCGGTGGGGGCGCTGTTTCAATAGAGTGATGAGTAATGCGTGATGAGTGATGAGGATCGCGATGCAACTAACGGCTCACGAGGTAGTCGATCACGGCCCAGCCTTCGACGTAGTTGGGACCGCGGTAGAGGCCCCAGGTGAGACCGGCGCCGTCGCGGAACGTGTCCTTGCCCGCGCCCGAGAGGAGCACGTTGTCTTTGTAGCACGCGAGGATCCGCGCGGTAACCGACGGCTTTTCGCGGACGTTCAAGCACTCACCGCCGGTGGCGACGCGGACGAAGCTGCCCGTGTCCCAGGCGCGGATGCGATTTCGGCCAACGTACGCCTGGCCGGAAATCGGTCCAAACAGGAGCAACGGCGTGATCTCGCCGCTCCCGAAGTCGATGAGGACAGGTTTCGGCCCGAGGAGACCCTCCGCCCCGCCGCCTGTTGGCACGTCACCTGGCTCGATGAACATGTTCCCCACCGCTTGTGTCGGATTGAGCCATGCACCGGGGATGGCCACCGAGGTTCGGCTGCCCGACCGGAAGACTGCTTCCAGCTTGCCGCCACGGACAAGACCCTGGTAGGTGGCGGCAACCGCTCGCCAGACAACGGCGAACCCCGGCGGGTTACGATCGTCCAGGGCGCCCGTCGGAAGGACGCCGCGGCTGTTGTACTCGAGACCTGCCGGCGGCGCGAAGATGACCTCGCCACGGCCATCGACGACCGTGGCGAGGTCAGCGAGCAGCCACGCGTAGCCGAAGAAGCCAAGGTTCAGGGCTATCGCTCCCGGCCGGGGAGGCTCGAAGGTCACGGGCTTGTCAAAGAAGTCGATGTACTCCGGCGAGCCTGAACCCGGCGCGATGTAGCGGAAGAGGCGACCCTCACTTGTCACGTAGAGGGGGGTCCAGCTGCCCTCGCGCGTCCAGCTGGGCTCCCAGGTAACGCCCCGATCGCGGGAGATGTAGAGAGTCGTCTGCGCATCGGGTGTCACCTGGGCAAGGGCGCCGCAATAACCGCGCGAACAGACGGTCGCGTAGATCGCGTCGCTCCCGCCGATGCCGAGCACGAAGTTGATGATGTACCGGTCACTGGCGCCGGGGGCCGTGAAGAGCGTCTCGACGCTGAGGGTCGTATCACCCGCGTTCCCAATGTTGGAGACGCGCTCGATCGCCGAGATCGGGCCGTCACACTGGGTGCAGCCTTTCTCGACATAAACGACGACGCCGGGCGGCAACGGTTGCGGTGCGTTTACCTTCCAGACGCGGACGGGGAGCCCCCCAACGGCCTCAGGCGCTGCGGTCGGCGAGACCGTGGCGGCCGGCGAGGCCGTTGGCATGATCGTCGTCGGTTCAGCGACCTCAGCCGCCTTCTTGCTGCCGGAACAGGCAAATGCGGCGACGCTGAGGAGTACGACCGAACCCACCGCCAGGAGCAGCCGTAATCCGCGGGGAAGCGTCTTCAAGACTTGTGGCTCGATCATGGATTCAACGTTGCACCGCAAGGCAGCCGGCTACAATGCTTCGGTAAACGCCAGGGGCGCCATCTCTCGCCGGCGGATTCGCCGGATCGGGAAACCCGGCCAGGAGGCTACGTGGCACTCTTTCGCCATCGTGACCCGAGCGGGCCCGCGGTTCCGGTTACGCACCACCCGGTCGTTCTCGAACTTTTCACCTCGCAGGGGTGCAGCAGCTGCCCGCCCGCGGACGCGCTGCTGACCAAGTTGATGGGCGAGCTCGGGTCGGAGGGACTCATCCCGCTCGCTTTCCACGTGGACTACTGGGACCGGCTCGGTTGGGTCGACCCGTTTTCGCAGAAGATGGCCACCGAGCGTCAACTTGAGTGGGTGCGCCGCTTCGGGCTGCGTAGCATGTACACGCCCCAGGCCGTAATCGGCGGAAGGGCGGAGTGCGTGGGCTCGGATGCGAAGCGGGTGGGCGGCTACCTCATCCAGGAGGGATCGCGGGCGCCTCTGGTGCGAGTCGAACTCACGGCGCACGTCGCGGCACTGTCAGTCGAGGTCGATGTCGCGTTCGACGGGGAGGCAGCTTCCATGCTCGTAGCGCTCGTCGAGGATGGCCTCGTGACCGGCGTGCGGCGGGGCGAGAACGCGGGCGCGCGGCTCCGGAACGACGCCGTTGTGCGGAGCTTCGTCAGCGGGGCGCTGGTATCGGGAACGGTGAGGCTGAAACGCCCGCCGGGAGAGCCGGCCGGTGAACGGCGAGTGGTGGCGGTTGCGTACGCCGCGGATGGTGGCGTGGTCGGGGCGCGGTCGATCGCAGTGGGATGACCGGCGGTCGTCGGAGATCGCACTGACACCAGCGGCGGCAGTGCGCCGCGGCTACCGCTGGTTTGACGGGCCGCGCGACCACACCGAGGATCACGGCAGATGCTGATTAATCGCGCGGCCGTGCAGCGGTGAGCCACGTTCCCCTCCGTCACGACCCGCTGGCGCCGATGCGTGTGCCCAGCTTTCGCTTCAATGTCGCCGGCCGCTTTGCAGGCGCGACCGGCCAGATGCTCTTCGCCTCCGCCGTGTTCTGGCAGGTGTTCCACATCTCCCACGACGAACTGAACTTCGTCTGGGTGGGGCTTGTGCAGTTCGTACCGACTCTGGTGCTGGGGCTGTTCGCGGGGGCGGTAGCGGACCGCTACGACCGGCGCTGGCTCTCGGCCGGGGCGCAGGCGGGAGCGCTGGTGGGGGTGGCCGCGTTCGCCTGGCTGACGGCGACGGGGGAGATCACGTTGGGGTGGATCTTCGGGCTGGCGTTCGTGGTAGCGGCCTTCAGCGCCTTCGATCAGCCAGCGCGGGCGGCGCTCCTGCCGGCGTTGGTACCGCGGGAACTCTTTCCGGGCGCGATCCGCATTCAGAGTACGGTGCAGCAGTTTGGGTTCGTCACCGGGCCCGTACTCACGGGGTTTCTCATCTACGCCCAGGGCCCGGAGCTCGCTTATGCGGTGGCGGCGGGCCTGTTCGCCGCCTCGATCGTGATGACGGCGCTGTTGCGGCTGCTGCCGGTCGAGCTCCCGAAACGGGCGGTGAGCCTCGCCGCGATCGGCGAAGGCATCCGCTTCGTGAGGCGCCGTCAGCCCGTCCTGGGGTCGATGGTGCTCGATATGTTCGCCGTGATCTTTGGCGGGGCGACGGCGCTGCTACCGGTGTATGCGGAAGAGATCCTCGATGTCGGCGTGCTCGGCTACGGCATCCTCGCGGCGGCGCTTGATATTGGCTCGTTCGCAGCCTCGATGGTGATCATCTTTCTGCCGCCGTTCCGGCGGACGGGACGCGTGCTGCTCCTGGGCGTGCTGTTCTACGGGGCGTTCACGATCGTCTTCGGCCTCTCGCGGTGGTTCATCCTCTCCGTGGGGGCCTATGCGCTCATCGGTATCGCTGACCAGCTGAGCGTGGTGGCGCGCCAGACCACCATCCAGCTGGCAACCCCAGACGATTTGCGCGGCCGGGTGACCTCGGTGAATTTCCTCTTCATCGGGGCGTCGAACCGGCTTGGCGCGGTCGAGTCCGGCGCAGTCGCGGCGCTGACCTCGGCGACGTTCGCGGTCGTGAGCGGCGGCATCGGCTGCCTCGTCGTGCTCGCACTGATTGCGGCGACGATGCCCGAGTTGCGGCGTTTTCGGGTGGGAGACGCGGAACCTGAGCGCGCGCCGACGGGATTGCCGCCAGCGGAGGCCGCGGGCGAGGCGCCCGCGGCTGGCTAAGCGGCGGGCGCCACCACAGCTTCGGCAGGCTTCGCGAGGACCACCACGCCCGATGCCTCCGCCATCTCCGCGGCATCGCGAAGGATGGTTTCGCCGCCGACGACCGCGACCGCGGGGATTCCTGCCGCATTGAAGATCGCCGCCCTCCGGTGGGCGCGGGCGACATCGTTCCCGTCAACCAGTCGCGAAAGCTCGACGGCCGCGACGAGATCTAATGAGGGATCTTCGCGCCTCTTCACGAGGGCGGTGGCGTCCAACCGCACGACCTCATCCCAGTCATCCGGTGAGAGCCGCCCTTCGTCGCGGGCCGCATCGGCGGCCGGAAAGTTGCCGAGACTGAGCGGCCGAACGCTGCGGAAGTGGGCGCTGAGGCGCGCGGTCGGGTTTCTCGCCCAGAGGGCCTCATACAGTTCGCCCTCGATATTCCCCAGCCTCCCGTCCATGCGGTCCATGAATTCCTCGGCATTGGCGGCGGTGAGGGCCATGGCATGGATTCTACCACGATGGAGCGGCCGGTTCGGCCACTGACAACCGGGCGAAGTAGTGAGAGTGGTAGACTCGTCCGGATGGAGAAGACGGCCAGCGCGACGCTGCCCCGGCTGGATTCGCTCACCGGGTTGCGCTTCTTCGCCGCGTTCCTGGTGGTGCAACATCACTTCACGAATTTCGCCCAGATCCCGGGCCTCCGCGAATACACGGGTTTCGGCGCGACGGGCGTGTCGTTCTTCTTCGTGCTCTCGGGCTTCGTGCTCACCTGGTCGTTCATCCCGAGCGACACGCCGCCGCGCTTCTACTGGCGCCGTTTTGCCCGCATCTGGCCCCTCCACGTAGTTACGACGCTGCTGGCTCTGCCCGTCTTCTACGCGTGGCGGGAATTGCCCATGAACCCCTGGGAGGTGGTGCTTTCCATCTTCCTGCTGCACGCCTGGGCGCCGACGGCGACCACCTATTTCGCCGGCAACCCGGCCTCCTGGACGCTCTCCTGCGAGATGTTCTTTTACGCCCTCCACCCGCTCTTCATCCGCCGGGTGATGCGCTGGAGCGTGCCTGTGCTGCTCGGCGCGATGGCGCTCATCTTCGTCGCGCTGGCGGTGGTGGCGGACTTCGCCCTCGATTGGCCGGCGCGGCTCACCGGCTGGCTGCTCTACATCGCGCCCGTCTACCGTGTGGGCGAGTTCTTCATCGGCGTGGGCCTCGCGGCCGCGATGAAGCGGGGCTTCCGCGTGCCCATTGGTGTCATCCCAGCGGCGCTGCTGGTGGGAGTATGGTTCTGGGTGTACTACCGCTTTTCGCCACTCCATCTCGGGGCCGATGCGCGAATCGTGATCGCTGACTTTAGCTACGTCGCACTCCCGCTGTTCTACGGCCTCGTGATCGCGGCCGCCGCGCAGCTCGACCTGCGGGGCGCGCCATCCGTGTTGCGGAGCCGGGGCATGGTGTGGCTGGGGCAGTGGTCGTACGCGCTCTACCTGGTGCATGCGACGATCATCTACGCGCTGATCGAATGGATCGGGCCTCGGGAGCGGGTGGTCTGGACGAATCTGTGGTGGCTGGGGGCGGTGTCGGTCGTCTGTGTGGCAGCCTCGGCCGCGCTGTATTACGTGATCGAGCACCCGATTGAACAGTGGCTACGGAACCTCCAACGGCGACACATCGCGGCACGCCAGCGAACGCCGCGGGCGGTCCCGGCCAAGGGG
>JAYUAG010000414.1:0-18871 GCA_043741475.1 Thermoflexaceae bacterium
AAGGCCGGGACGCCGGTACTCATCGCGAATGACTCTGAAGCGCTCGATCCGTCTTCCCGCTTCGGAGCCCGCGCATCGTAGCACCTATGTCAACCCCCATGTGTCGCCCTCGTGCCCCGTCCGCTTGCTGAGGGTCGCGGTTCCCCCGAGGGCGTGCGCGCCTGTCACGGCGGCCCGCGCCCCAAGAACCGTTCCGGGCCTGCTGGATCTTCGGGTCTTCGTGGTTTGTAAGAGGTGGTACGCCCGGCAGGAATCGAACCTGCGACCTTTAGGTCCGCAACCTAACGCTCTATCCCCTGAGCCACGGGCGCATACCAGACCTTGCGTGGTGCCGAAGGCGAGATTTGAACTCGCACGCCCTTGCGGACACTACGCCCTGAACGTAGCGCGTCTGCCATTCCGCCACTCCGGCACGCCCAACCAGTATGCCCCCGTTGGCCCGCGAGTTCAAACGGGGTAGGGCGTTGGCGGTTGGCAATTGGCCGTTGGCGCCCCGGCGCGGCGATCCAAGAGGCGCGGGCCGCTGGGATCAGCATCCGCGGAAACTCCGAGCCCGTCGCGCCTCGATCTGCCCACGGCCAACGCCCAACGACTAAAGGCCATACAGCGCCTTCGCGTTCTCTCCCAACACCAGCCGCCGCCGCCGCTCCGACAGCCCCGCGGTGCTCGCCTTTATCTGGTCGAGCGCGTGGATGCTCGAATCGACGTGAGGGTAGTCGGAACCCCAGAGGAACTGGCGCTCGCCGATCACGTCCATCATCCCGTCGATCAACGGTTCGCGCGGTTCGACCACATAGAACACGTTGCGCTTCATGTACTCGCTCGGCTGCAGCTTCGTCTTCTCGGCGTAGCCGAACATCTCGTACTTCTCGTCGAGCCGGTGGGCGATGTAGGGCGCCCAACCCGCGCCAGCTTCGACGCAGAGCACCTTCATCCGCGGGAAGCGGTCGAAGAAGCCGCTCATGACGAGTGACGCCATCGCCGGGATCACCTGGAACGTTGCCCCCAGCCCGAACGCGTAGGTGCGACTCGGCTCGACCAGCAGCGAGCTGAAGCGCGTGGGGTTCTCGAGGATGCGGTTGAAACGGACGATCACGTGGAGACAGGCCGGCAGCTGCGCGTCCTCGAGCTCGTGCCAGAGCGCGTCGAAGTCCGGGTGTGCGGGGCTCCGTCCGTTCACCGGCTCCGGCGCGAGGAACATCCCGCGAAAGCCCTCTTTCAGGCACCGCCGCAGCTCCGTGAGGGCCAGCGCCGGGTCGTGCATGGGGATGTGCGCCATCGGATAGATACGGTCGGCGTGCGCGCCCTGGAAGTCTTTGCACCAGCGGTTGTAGGCGCGCCCGTAGGCGTCGGCGAGCAGCGCGTCGGCCGTGTCCCAGAGGATCCCAATCGTGGGAAAGACGACGCCGCCCCGAATCCCCATCTGGTCGTACATCTTGATGCGCTCGTCCGTGTCGAAGCTGGCGAGGGGCGCGCCCTCAAGGTAGGTCATATGGGGCAGCTGGCTGCGATCCACCTCCACCCCGCCCAGGCCCGCGAGTCCGCCCGACATTACCACCTGGCGATCGACGATCAGGTGCTCATCCGCCGCCATCCGCGCCTTCAGTTCGATCGCCATCTCGGGCCAATCGCGCACGTCCGGCGGCGCCTGCGCGGTCGAGAGCGCCATCGGACGGATGCCGTGCGCTTCGCCGTCCCGCCCGGCAATGCTGCGGGTGATGCGGATCGCGCGCGGCCGCCATTCCGGCTCCAGGTACTCATCCCAGAGCGTCGGCGGCTCCAGCACATGCGAGTCACCATCGATGATCAACAGGTCGCTCGCGGGGGCGTTGGTCATGGCTCCGTCCGATCCTGGCCTCACCATACGCCTGCCGCGGGCGCACCTCACGCGCTGCCCGCCGACCGCCCTATAATCCGAGCCCATGAATCATCTCGCAATCGCAGAAGCCCTCGCCGAGGCTATCCTCGCCGGTGACGCCACGTCGCTGGAGCGCCTCATCTCGCCGGAAGCGACAGCATGGCAGAACACCACTGGCGTGGAGCAGCAGCGGGACGAGTTCCTTCCCGGGTTCGCGGCCTTCGCCTCACTGGTACGCGACCTGCGATTTGAGAATGTCCGGCGCACCGCCACGCCCACCGGCTTCGTTGAGCAACACACGACCTGTTTCATCGCTCCTTGGAACGACCCGGTAGCCAACCACATGTGTTTCATTGCCACTGTTGCCGACGGCGTCGTCACCCGCATCGAAGAGTACTTCGATTCCGCCGCATTCTCCTCGCCCGCCACCGCCCAGGAGTAGTAACCGTGAATTTCGAACAGAAGGACGCGATCCTCAACCGCTTCTTCGCTGCCATCTCTGCGGGCGACCTGGAGACGGTGGCCGCCACCTACCACCCGGACGCCCGCATCTGGCACAACAACGACAACGCCGAGCAGAGCGTGGCCGAGAACCTGCCTGTGCTCCGCTGGGTATCGCGGAACATCGCCGGGCTCGACTACGCCGAGGTCCGCCGTTCGGCGATGGAGTCGGGCCAGGTGCTTCAGCAGCACGTCCTCCGTGGGCGTGCGCCGAATGGGAAAGACCTGAACGTCGTCGCCGCGATCATCTTCACCTTCGACGATGATGGGCGGATCACGCGCCTGGAGGAGTACCTCGACTCAGCCCAGGTGGCGGTGTTGCGCGAATGACGCCGGGCGCGCGCCTGCGCGAATTGATGGCCAGGGGCACCGTCGTCGCGCCCTTCGTCTTTGACGGCGTGCAGGCGAAGCTCGCGGAGCAGGCCGGCTTCGAGGCGGTCTACATGACGGGCTTCGGCACCGCCGCGAGCCACGGCCTGCCGGATATGGGGATGATCGGCCTCGGCGAGATGTCGGCGAACGCTACGCGCATCGCCGCGGCCGTCGGTGTCCCCGTGATCGCGGACGCCGATACGGGTTACGGCAACGAGACGAACGTCGCTCGCACCGTCGCTGTGTACGAACGGGCCGGCGTCGCCGCCCTCCACATCGAGGACCAGGAGTGGCCAAAGCGCTGCGGGTTTCTCGAAGGCAAACGCGTCATACCTGCCGAGGATATGGCTGCAAAAGTCCGCGCCGCCGTCGCGGCGCGCACCGACCCGTCGCTTGTGCTGATCGCCCGGACGGACGCACTTCAGCCGAACGGCTGGGACGACGCCGTGGCGCGCGCACGGCTCTACCATGCTGCCGGGGCGGACCTTGTGTTCGTGGATGGCCTGAAGGACCGTGCGACCATCGAGAGAGCGGCCACGGACCTCGCGGGCATCCCCCAGCTCCTCAACAGCTGGCTCTTGACCCCGGCCGAAGCCGCCGGCCAGGGGTTCGCGCTCTATATCCATCTTGGCGTGATGATGCGCCACTTCGCCGACTTCCGCAGGTCGCTCGAAGAACTTCGCGACGCCGGCGCCGTGTCGCTCGGGGCGGAAGACGCATCGGTCGAGGGGATCACACGGTTGCTGAGCGGCGCCTGAACGCGATCAGGCGATGAAGCGGTAGCCCTTGCCACGAATCGTCTGAATCGCGGTCGCGTCACCGTTCACGTCGCGCAGTTTGCGTCGCAGGTTGCTCACGTGGGCGCGGACCAACGTGCTTGCGCCCGCCGAATCGTGGTACTGCCAGACATCGACGAGCAGGTGTCGCGGGTGGAGGATCTCTCCGGCGTGCTCCATCAGGTAGGCGAGGAGCGTCGCTTCGATGTTGGTGAGGTGCGCCTCGCCGCCCGGTGTGATGAGCGTGTTTGTCGTCAGGTCGAGGCTAATTCCTGGCTCCGCCCCTTCTTGTCGCGGGTGACCGATGCGTTCTCGCAGCGCCTCGCCCAGTGCCTCAATCGGAAACGGCTTTTTGATCACCGCACCATCGATGCGGAAGTGCGGCCGGCGTGTGCCCTTGTGCAGCAGATAGACCATCGCCGGCGGCCGCTCCGGGTAGTGCTTGGCCAGCCAGAGGCTGAAACTGGCAAAGTTCATCCCCGTCTCGCCATGTGGCAAGCCCTGGACATCGACGACGAGAGCCTCGGGACGGTGCGCTGCGAGTAACTCCACGCCCTCTGCATAGTGCTGGGCGAAGGCCGTGTCATAGCCGCGGCCCTGGAGGTACCCGGTCACCAGAGTGCGCATCCGGGGCTCGCGGCTAATCACAAAAACCGATGTCATCGAATCCCGCTTCCCCCGCTGGTTTTCGGGCGCTGACGCATGTTCCGCGCCGACTACCCCCCTGTCAAGCCGAATTCGACCGTAACGCTCGACCCCTCATGAAGTTTCCGGCAACCGTCTCCGGCCGCGTCCAAGCCACCAAATGGCACAACGCGCAACGGCCATCTGGCCGAGCTCGGCAGTTGCTACCGGCTGGTCGTAAGTTCGTAAACCGTGTCCTCGATGCGTGCGCGCAGTACGCGGTGTGGCGCCGCTACCTCTACCCACACGAAGTATACGGATTGCTCGCGATCGAATCGAACTTTCCACGCCTCGAACTCCCCGGCCGGGACCGAGACGCGCTCCGCCCCTTCCACCTTGACGCGCACGGTGAGGATACGTGGCTGGCCAGCATTTATGACGTGAGAATATGCGCTCTCGTAGCCCGTCGCCAGCCGGATACCGCGCGCCAGCCAGAGTAGCTCATCGTCGTCGTACCAGCCGGGTTCGGCCCCGCCCCCGGTCGGCCGAGGCAGATCGCGCACCGTCTCCCGTTGTTTGCTGCCGTCGTCCGTCTTGAACGAGGCTGTTTCCGCGTTGTAGACCACCGTGTGCGTAACGCTCTGGTTCTTCTTCCCGTCGACGTACGTGCGCGACGAGGTGAACGGCGCGAGCGTCTTCGCATCCACCTCAACAACCGCGTCGTCCCGGTAGACGTCTTTCTGGCAGTTCCGCTCGAGGCGGCTGTGGCCCGCGCCCGAATCGATCGTCGTCGTCAGCCGGCACTCGCCCGCGCCCTTCACACCCCGGTCGGTCACGCGGTAGGTATACGTTTCGGGGCCGGTCCAGGGCGCGCCCTCGAAGACCTTCGTCACGGGAAGTCCGGCGTTATCGCACGCTGCGGCTGCGGCCGCGGTTGCTCCGAGGACGATCACCGCGCCAGTGAGCAAGCGCAGGCGCCTCAAGCCGGGACCGTGGCTGCGCATCGTTCAATCCGTGTCAACGCTTCAGCGATGGCCGCGCCCGGGACATCGATATGCGTCACCATCCGCAGTCGCGAGGGGTTGACCATCGTCACGAGCACGCCTGCTTCGCTGAGCCGGCCCTGCCATACCGGCGCGCTCCCGGCAGGCGTGTCGACCATCACAATGTTCGTCTGTGGCCGGTTGGGCGCGAAGGGGCCGGCCTTCCTCAGCCCTTCTGACAACGCCTGGGCGTTGTCATGGTCCTCCGCCAGGCGGTGGACGTTGTGCTCCAGGGCGTAGAGCCCCGCCGCGGCCAGAACGCCCGCCTGCCGCATGCCGCCCCCGAGCATCTTGCGGTTGCGCCGGGCCTCGTCGATGAAATCGCGTGTCCCGCTGAGCAGCGACCCAACCGGACAGCCGAGCCCCTTCGAAAGGCAGAACGAGACCGAGTCCGCACTCCCCGCTATCTCCGCCGCTGGTGTTTCGATCGCGACCTGGGCGTTGAAGATCCGCGCGCCGTCCAGGTGCACGCGCGCGCCGTGGCTGTGCGCGACATCGGCCACGAGGCCCACCTCCGCTGCGGTCGTGACCGCGCCCCCGCAGCGGTTGTGGGTGTTCTCCAGGCACACGAGCGCCGTCCCCGGCGAGTGCAGACCGCGCTCGCGCATCGCTTCGCGCACATCCTCCACTGCCACTCCACCGTCCGGCCGGTTGCGTAGCGTTCGCGTCAGCACCTGTGCGAGCCGCGCCGCTCCCGCCACCTCGTACGCGAAGATATGATTCTGTTCGCCCAGGACGATCTCGTCTCCGGGGCGGGTGTGCGTCATCAGCGCAATCAGATTCGCCATCGTGCCGCTGGGGACGTACACCGCCGCTTCCTTGCCCAGCAGTTCCGCAGCCTTCGCCTCAAGCCGGTTCACGGTAGGGTCATCACCGAAGACATCGTCGCCGACTTCGGCCTCCGCCATGGCCCTGCGCATGCCCTTCCCCGGACGGCTGACGGTGTCGCTACGGAGGTCGATCGGGTCGATCACGTTGGTCATGCGGGCTGCCGTTCCCATACGGTCTGATAGTGTTCTGCGCCGCGGATTGCCCCCGCGATCTCGAGGCGCTCTTCAGTAAAGAGTTCCCGTTCCAGTTGATCCATCAGGTGTGCCGCTTCGCTCCCTCCAAGGCGGATCATGCGCTCTGCGATCTGCGCCCAGGCGCCACTCGCGCGCATTGCCGCCATACTGCGCGGCCAGGCGAACGACATCACCCGCTCCGGCGCCCCGAAGTCCGGCCGCATCCGCCGGATCGAGCGAAACCGGTCCTCAATCGACTCGGCACGCGGTACTACCGCCCCGAACGTGCCCACGCCGGGCTTCGTGCGAAAGTCCACGAGCAGCCGCTTCTGGACGATGTGGAACCGGACGATGAGCACTTCCGCCGTGTCGATCAGCTTGAAGACCTCATCCAGGTCCACGCCAAACTCATCGTTCATGTGCCACCCCGTCCTGCTCGCGTCCGCCTCGAAGCATGGTAGGCGAGGCCCTTGCGCCGCGCAAAAGTCGTGCTCGTGGCCTTATCCCAGGCTCACGCGCACGCTCCGCAACGCCGCCGAACTCCCCTTCATCTCCCGCACCGCCGTTACCCGTGTTTCGCCCACCGCGGCGTCCGTCGTCACCACCCGTTGGATGGCCAGGCCGAGCCGGGGCGCGAACAGCGTCGCCACGGTGGCCAGGCACAGGCCGAGCGCCCAGTTCTTCCGGGGGCTTCCGCCGGCGCCCACGATCGCCGCGCCCCCGGCGGCCAGCGCCGTCACTGCCACATTCGTGCCGCAGAGGTGCGTGCGTGCAAGGTGGCTCTCCCCCGCCTTCAAGCGGATGAGCGCTTCTTCCGCGGCGGACTGGACCTCGTCCACACTGAACGGCCCGCGCACGAAAAAGCCACGCTGATCGCTTCGCGCCACGACGTTGCCGACCACCTGGCCACGGCGCCGGAACAGGATTGCGATCGTCGCGTGCTCGATCGCGTGGTTTCGCCGGGTAGCGCTGACAATTGGTACTTCCATTGGCTCTCCGTTAGTGTTCCGGGTCCGAACGCAGGTCCGGGATGACGGCGCGCCGCTTATGTTCCGGCGCCGGTGGTCCGCTGCTGCCGTTGACCACCTCTACCGTTATTTCGACCGGCGCACCTCCCCCGAAAAGCGGCTCGACCCAAACCTTGCCGGTGGTTGTGCCCCGCGGCGCCGCGCTCGTCACCGTGACGATCAGGTTGCTCACATAACCCTTCTGCGCCACTCGCAACCGCACAGGCGGCCCGGCGCTCGCCTGCTGCGTCACCACGTCCGTCTCCGCGCCGACGGCGACGCCTCCATCGAGCGAGCGGCCCGAGGCGTCGCCCGCATGGCGGACGACGATCCACGAATCGGAGCTGCGGATGCGGAAGGCCGCAATCCAGGTGCCCACATTGCGCACGCTGAACGCGGACCGCGATGGCACGCCATCGGAGCCGATGGAGATGCTTACTCCCGGCGCCGTTTCCACCGAAAGACTGGGCGCCCCGAGGTACGTCGCTCCCAGCGCCAGGTTGACGGGCGCAGTCGTATCCGGGTGGGGGGTCGAGCGCGGCGGGCTGTTCGTCGTGAAGTCCATATTCGGGCAGCCGCCGCTGAAGCCTGCAGTCTCGCACTGCACGAAGTTCTCGGGCGCGAACGCCGCCGCCACCGACGGGTTCTGGAAGTCCGGCATCGAGACTTCCTGTGATGGCCAGAACTGAATGGTCGCGGGCGCGCCCGACGGCGATCCCACCGGCGCCCGTCTCGGCGGGTACTTCATGCAGCCATAGACCCGCTCCTGGTAAGTGTAGTCGCCGTAGCCGAACTTCGGCTGGCCGTTCGCGAGCGCCTGGTAGCTCGGCGCCGTCTTTTCGAAGCAATGATAGATCGGGCTGTAAGCCGTCACGGGGATGGGCGGTGGTGGCGTCGGCGTGGGCGTGCCCGGTGTAGCTGTTGGCGAGGCGGAGATAGAGGGGGTCGCGGTCGCCGTCGCGGTCGGCGTTGGGCTCCCCGGCGGTTCGGGGATGCTTCCGCCCCGCAGCGGGTTCAGGTTCGGGTTCAGTGGGTGATTACTGAAGGCGAACCCGTTGTAACTCCAGATCGCGTAGTACCAATCCTCCACAAACGCCGGGTCACCCTGGCCGGCGATTGGGCGGAAGCGAGGAGCGCTGTTCCACTTGTCCGCGAGGATGCGCACTCCCTCGGCGATGTTGAAGAGGAAGTGCGTCCCGATCACCGCTTGCCGTGCGCTCGCCGTCCCCGAGCCGTTGCTCATCCCCGTCGTCACCTGGCCAACACCGTAGCCACAGTCAAACGACCGGATCACCGGCCCCACGCCGCCGAACGGCACCTCGGACGATGCGTTCGTCCAGTTCGCTTCGATCCAGGCGATCGATTTGTAGATCGATGGTGGGATACCCAACGACGTGTTCGCCGTGGATGTTCGCGCGCTCCTCGGTCCCTTCAAAAGACCCTGGTAGCGCACGTCGATCTGCTCCGTTGTGCCGGCAGGCGTATAGCTGTCCTGAATCGCGCGGCCGCCTGTCGCGAGTTCGATCGCGCGAGCGTACGTCGTCACATAGTCCTCCGCTTCGAACGTGTCGAAGTCGAACGGCCCAGCCGACCCGCAAGCGTGCGCGACTGGCTCCGTCCGTGCCGTCGCGAGCCCTGCGACCACGGCCACGAGACCGAACGCCACGGCTACGAGCACTCGGCTCATCGCGTCACCCAGCCCAGGAAGCGGGCCGCGTTCACCAGCTCACGCCGCCCGCCGCTGCTCACAATGTCGAAGCTGGAGCGGCCCGGCGCCTGGAACGAGTCCCCGTCCCACGCCTCCACTGCCAGGTAGCGCCCATCCGCCGAATAGGCGAGCGGCACGTCGAAGCCGCCCGCAACCTGCGCTGCGCCCAGCGCCCCCGGCCGAGACGATGGGTCCCGCCCTACCGTCGGCGCGTTCACCCCGGGCCGCCACGCTACGCCGAGCTGCTGCCCGTCATCGGCCTGTTGGGCCGTCGCCCGAGCGCTACCGGCGCCGGTGTCCACGAGCCGGGCATGGTAGCTCACCCCGCCCGCGGTGCGCGTCTCAATGAACGCGATCTGCTTACCGTCAGGGCTCACGCGCCAGTCCCGCGTAATCGAAGGGCTCAATTGGGTCACTTCGACACCATCGCTTAACAACGTCGAGCCACGCCCGTCTATCACCACCGTCAGCAGCGCTCCCGAAGCGTCGAAGCCGGCGGGGTATGCGCCAAGCACCCCCCTTACGGTGAAGGCGACCTCTCCGTCCCCCAAGGGCACGCTCACGCGCACGATTTCCACATCTGTCGCCGGTGTCCCGGTCGAAACGCTCCGGGTCACGAACACGGCTGCGCCCGCGGGCGCGAAGAGCGGCGTCTGCAGGACATCGATGCCCGCCGCCAGCCTTGTCGTTTCACCTGTCGCCAGGTCGACTATCACCAGCGAAGCCAGCGGCCGCGCCTGCGTACCGCCCTCGGCCACCACCAGGGCGGCGTACCGCCCGGCCGCGTCGACCGCCCCCCGCGTGGTGTAGCCTGGCAGGTGCGGCACACGCGCCACCTCCCGGACATCCGCCGGGTCGTCGGCTCGATAGGCGAAGACGATGTCCTCTCCCGATTCGCCGCTCACGGCGATGGCGTACGTGCCCGGTGGCGCACTCGCCAGCGCCGACCGCGTGACCCGGAACGAAGAATCGCGGTTCGCCGCCGAGAGCACGGTCACCACGCCGATGAGCGCGAGGCACACGGCAAAGCTGGCCAGCCACCACGGCCCGTGCAAACCACCAGGCTGTCGCGCGCGCTTCACGTGCGCCCCCAGCCCGCCACACTGCCCATATTACTCATCTCGCACCAACCCAAGGAAGCGCGCCCGCGGTGTTTCGGAAAGACGCACCCTTCCACCCGCCGACAGGATCTCCACCTGCTCGCTCCCCGCCACCACGGGCTCCCGGCTATTTACCACGGTTGCCACCAGGTAGGCGCCGTCGGACGTCCAGCTCACGGGGATGAGATACGTGCCCGGCTCCGGGTCGCTGAACCTCAGGTTTCCCGCGGGACCGCCGAAGTCCGGCGCCGCGTTCCCCGGCCGCCAGACCGCGCCCAGCTGGTCGCCATCGGCCGCCGTCGCTCCCACTTCGCCGCTCACGATCGTGAGCACCCTGCCCGCATAGCTCCGTTCTCCTGCTCCCAGGCGGTCCACGAACGCCAGCCGCCTCCCATCGGGGCTCAGCACCCAGTCTCGAGTCAGGCCCGCCGAAAAGGTCGTGAGTCGTGCGAACTTCGTCCCCTGCAGCGCCCAGAGGCTCGAGCCCGCCTGGTCGACGATCACGATGAACAGACGTTGTCCGTCGTTGCTATACCCCACCGGCGCGACCTGGGAGGCATCGCCCGTCCGCACGCGCTCGCGCGCCGCCCCTGTCAGCGCATCCACCTCGAAGATCGTCGCGCCGCGGCCCGGCGAGACACTGTCCAGGGCACGCGTCAGCGCCAGGCGCCGGCCATCGGGCGCCCAGGCGATGCGCGAGAGGTAGTCGTAACCTCCGGCCACCTGGACTTCTTCACCGCGCAACGGTACGAGCGTCAACCGCGCGAGGGCGCCGGCGCCGCCTTCGATGTGGAGGACGGCCAGGCGGTCACCCGTCGGCGCCGCCGTGCCGCGCGCCTCCAGGCCGAACAGCGTCGGAAAGCTCGTCAGGAGTCGCGGCGGTGAGCGGCCATCAACAGGACGCACGTAGACGAAATCGCGGCCTTCGCGCGGTATCGAATAGACGACGGAGCGCGCCGCCACAACTGGTGCGATGCCGGCGTCGTCATCGTTCCTGGCGCCACCTGTATGGAAAAACGCCCAGAGCAGGATCGCGCCCGCGATGGCGCCCAGTCCAACCAACAGCGGCAGGAGCGAAAGAGGTGCGAAGAAGCCATGACGAGCACGGGGAGCGTACAACGTGGTTCCTCGCTGCCCGAAGCGCGCGCACCGGGCCCGGTGGATAAGCAGCCCGGCCCGCCGCGGCCGGGAATGGGACCATAGCCGCGTCACCGCTCAGCGCCCCCGCGCGCTTGCGGCTCCCCGGCCTCCACGTTGCCGAAACGTACCAATCGCCGCCAGCGCCCGTCAATCGTCCCTTGACCGCAGCTTTGTCCGCGCCTTGCCGGCGACAGCCCACAGCGGGCGCCATGCTAGGCTGAGATCCGTGCTCTTCGTACTCCTTGATCAACTTCGCGAAAACCCGCAGGCTGCGCTTGCACTTGGCGCTGCGCTCATCGTTGCGCTGGTGACGGGCCTGGCCTTCCACGAATTCAGCCACGCCTGGTCCGCATATCAACTCGGCGACGACACGGCCGCCCGCCAGGGCCGCATGACCCTAAACCCTCTGAAACATCTCGACCCCGTTGGCAGCCTGCTCATGCTGGTCGTGGGGTTCGGCTGGGCGAAGCCGACGCCCGTTAACACCCACAAGCTCAGGTTCGGGCCCGTGCGTGGTGGCGCCATCGTCTCGGCGGCCGGGCCGCTTTCGAACTTCCTCTTCGCGGCGATTGCGGCACTGCCGCTCCGCGCAGGCTGGGTGCAGGGTGTCGCAGATGTGAACCGCATTTCCGACGCCAGCGGCTCCGAGATCATCGGTCTCTTCCTCATCTTCGTCGTCTTCATCAATGTGCTGCTCGGAGTATTTAACCTCATTCCTATCCCGCCTCTTGATGGCTTCGCCGTGCTTCAGCCACTGCTCCCGCGCGGCGTGCGGCGCCAGCTTTCCGGCCTGCAGCAATGGGGTCCGGCGATCCTCATGGGGCTCTTTGTCATCTCCTTCGCGACAGGCGGCCGGATTAATCCGTTGGGATCGATCATGCGGCCGCTGCTCAACGCCGTATTCCGACTTCTTTCCTGATGCGACAGCGACTGCGGCAGTTCCGGAACGCGAACGTGGCGCCCACGCCAGGAGACTTCGCGCTCGCCGAGGAGTGGCTGACAACCGCGTTGCTCGCCCTCTTTCGCGCGCAACACCCCCGCGACATCGTCCACAGCGCCGCCACGGCCCGTTGGCTCCTCGTACGAGGTCACGCCGACGCCGACCTGCTCACGGCCGCGTTTGTGCACGACATCGCCAAGGGGCCCCAGCGGCGCCGGGACCGGGTCGCGTACGTGTTGCTGGCCGCCACGCACTTCGCGCAGGTCTCAGCCTCGCCGCGTTCTCGCTTCGAAGTTCGCCGTGCCCTCGATCGCACAGAACGCCACAGCGCCGCGGGCGCGGACGTACTCCGCGAGGTTGGCGCCACCGGCCGCGCCGTGCATCTCACCCTCCACCATCACGATCCCGCCGGCGACGACGGTATGTTAGCCTTGCTCCAGCGCGCCGACGCTCTCAACTGAGTGGTCGCGCGCTCCGCATTCGGGAGGGGACGCCATGGCGCGAGCACGCATCTCGATCATCGGCACCGGCTTGCTCGGCACCTCTATCGCCCTCGGCCTCGCGCGACGCAAGGATCGCGAATACGAGATCGTCGGCGTTGACCGGGACCCGGCACACGCCAAAGAGGCGAAGAAACTCGGCGCTATCGACCGCACCGTAAACTCGCTCGAGGACGCGATCTCCGGCGCCGGCCTCGTCGTCCTCGCCGTCCCCGTCCAGGCCGGCCGTCGCATTTTCGAAGAGGGGGGCAAGTACTTTGAGCCGGGCGCCGTGGTGACCGACGTCGGTAGCACCAAAGCCGATGTCCTCCGCTGGGCGGCCGAGTTCCTGCCCGAACACGTCCACTTCGTGGGCGGCCACCCCATGGCCGGCAAAGAGACCAGCGGCCCGGGCGCCGCATCGGCCGACCTTTTCCGCGGCGCCACCTGGGCGATAACCCCTTCGCCCCGCGCCAGCGAAGGCGCCGTTGGTACCGTCTTGGGGTTGATCGAAGCGCTCGGCGCCTACCCGCTCTACATCGATGCCGCCGAACACGACACCTACGCCGCCGCCGTAAGTCATCTCCCGATCCTCCTCTCCGTCGCCCTCTTTCGCATGATTCGCGATAGCAAGGGATGGGAGGACGCCGGGCAGCTCGCCGGCCCCGCCTTCCGCGATCTCACGCGCTTGGCCAGCGGCGACCCCATCATGTCGCGCGACATCATGGCCACGAATCGCGACGCGGTGATCCACTGGATCGGCCGATTCCAGGATGAACTTGACACCGTCCGCCGCGCCCTCGAAGAGGGAGGACAGGTTGTCAGCGATCTCTTCGCCAGCACCCAGCTCGACCGCGAAGTCTTCCTCGAACACCCTCCCGTGCGCCTGCCGCCCGCCGGGCCGGAAACGCCCACTGCCCAGGACGCGATGGGCCGCCTTTTCGTCGGCGGGCTCTACGACAAGATGAAGGAAGCACAGCGGCGCGCCGCTGCGCCGCGCAACGTGGATGACCGGGACCTGCGCCGGAAGCTCGGCGCCCGCGACGACGAATGAAGGTCGAGGGCGCCCGCCACATCCGCGCGACGATCGAGGTCCCGCCGGACAAGTCGATCTCACACCGCGCCCTCATCTTCAACGCGATTGCGACCGGGGTGGCGACGGTGGACCGCGTCCTCGAATCGGAGGATGTGCGCTCAACCGCCGCGTGCCTCCGCGCCCTTGGAACCGAGATCGATTGGCCGGATGGCTCCGCCAACGCGACGATCACCGGCCAGGGTCTCCACGGGCTGTTCGAAGCGGATGACGTGCTGGACTGCGGCAACAGCGGTACCACCATGCGCCTCCTCAGTGGACTGCTCGCGGGCCAACCGATGCTCAGTGTCCTCACCGGTGACGCTTCGTTGCGCTCGCGCCCGATGGCCCGCGTCATCGCCCCGCTTCAGCGGATGGGCGCGACGATCTTCGCCCGCAAGGGTGGCACGGTCGCTCCGCTTGTGATACGCGGCGGTGGGTTGCGGGGGATCAACTACGAGAGCCCTGTTGCCAGCGCCCAGATAAAGTCCGCCGTCCTGCTTGCGGGCCTCTTCGCCGACGGCGAAACGCGCCTCACCGAACCCGAGCGCTCCCGCGACCACACCGAGCGCATGCTCTCCGCGATGGGGGCGGAGATCGCCGTCAACGGGACGACGGTCGCGATCGGTGCGCCCGGCCGTCTGGAGCCGCTCTCGCTACGCGTCCCCGGAGACATCTCCAGCGCTGCGCCCTGGCTGGTGCTCGCCGCCTGCCACCCGGACGCCGAGATCCATCTCAAGGGCGTCAACGTCAACCCCACGCGCACCGGCCTCCTCGACATCCTTGCCGCCATGGGCGCCGAGGTCGAGTCCGGCGAGGAACGACTCTCGGGCGGCGAACCGGTCGCCGACGTGGTTGTCAGGTCCTCCCGGCTGCGCCCCACAACGGTGGGCGGCGCCCTCGTCCCGCGGGCGATCGATGAGCTGACGCTGGTCGCGCTCCTCGGCGCCCACGCCGCTGGTGAGACCGTCGTCCGCGACGCTGCCGAGCTGATCGTGAAGGAATCCAATCGCGTAGCCGCCATGGTCAGCATCCTCAGGCCAATGGGAGTCGACGTAACTCCGTTGCCCGACGGCTTCGTCGTACACGGCCCAGCCCGTCTTCGCGGCGCTCGCGTCGACGCCCTGGGCGACCATCGCATGGGCATGCTCGCGGGCGTAGCCGGCGCCCTCGCCAGCGGGGAGACGACCGTGGAGCGCGACGCCGTGGGCGTCTCCTATCCTGGCTTTTGGGACGACCTTCGCCGCGCCTGCGGCGGCTGACCGTGGCATGGTAGGCTTCCGCAATGTTCGACTTGGGCACGCCCTGGTGGGAGATCATCGTCCGCTGCGCGGTGGTGTATGTGGCCCTCCTCGCCGGCCTCCGCCTCACTGGCAAGCGGCAGTTGGGCCAGATGGCGCCGTTCGACCTCGTCCTCATCCTCCTCATCGCCAACGCCGTGCAGAACGCGATGGTCGGCTCCGACACCTCGCTGGTTGGGGGCTTGCTCGCAGCCGCCGTCCTCCTCGGCGCGAATCTCGGCGTTTCGCGGCTGACCGAGAACGTCCCCTTCCTTCGCCGCGCCGTGGAAGGGAGCCCAGTGGTGCTGGTTTCCATGGGCGATGTGGTCAAGGGCGCGTTGCGCGGCCAGGGCATGGACCTTGCCGAACTGGAGCAGGCCGTGCGGGAACATGGCGTGGACGGGCTGGAAGCGGTCGAACTCGCGGTTCTCGAAGTCGATGGAACCATATCCATCGTGCCGAAGGAACACGGTGCGATTCGCACCCAGCGCCGCTTCCGCCAGACGCGGCGCCACTGACCCGAAGCCAGTCCTCGCCTAGGATACCCGGGAGCGACCGTGTCCTTGCCGCGACCGCTGGTCGCAAAGAGGAGTGGATGGAGGAGCAAACCATGAAACTCGCAACAGGCATCGGCTACTCGGGCGCCCGCATGGGCATGCCTATCGACCATGTTCTCGAGATGGAGCGCCTCGGCTACGACTCGGTGTGGACGGCCGAGGCCTACGGCAGCGACGCGATCACGCCACTCGCCTACATCGCGGCGCTGACGACGACGATCAAGCTCGGCACGGGCATCATGCAGATCCCCGGCCGCACACCCGCGATGTGCGCGATGACCACCACGACGCTTGACGCGCTCTCTGGCGGGCGCATGCTCGTCGGACTCGGGCTATCAGGGCCGCAGGTGGTCGAAGGCTGGCACGGCGTGCCCTATGGCAAGCCCGCCGCCCGCATGCGCGAATACGTCGAGATCCTGCGCAAGATCTGGGCGCGCGAAGAGCCCGTCTCCTACCAGGGCGAGGAGTATCAGCTCCCCTATCGCGGCGAACGCGCCACCGGCCTCGGCAAGCCCCTCAAGTCGATCCTCCACGGCCGCCAATTGCCGGTGTACTTGGCCACGATGGGGCCGATAAACATCCGTACGACCGCCGAGCTCGCCGATGGCTGGCTGCCGATCTGGTACTCGCCGCAGCGGGCCGGCCTCTTTCAGAAGGACCTGGATATCGGCTTTGCCCGCCGCACCGACGGCAAGACCGCGAAAGACTTCGACATCGCGCCCGGCTGCAACGTCCAGATCACGGACGATTTGCCCGCCGCTTTCGCCCGCCAGAAGCCACACCTCGCGCTGTACATCGGCGGCATGGGCGCACGCGAAAAGAATTTCCACAACGAGATGATGCAGAAGTACGGCTACGTCGATGAGGCGAAGACGATCCAGGACCTGTATCTCTCGGGCCGCAAGGCGGAGGCCGAAGCGGCCGTCCCGGACGAACTCGTCGACGAGATGTGCCTCGTCGGCCCCGAAGCGCGCATTCGTGAACGCTACCGCGCCTGGGAAGACGCCGGGGTCACCACCCTGATGGTCAACTCGCAACAGAAAGAAGCACTCCAGCTGATGGCGCACATCACCGGCGCGGACCGCGGCGCGAAGGACTGAGGAAGGCCGTTGGCGGTTGGCTCGACTCTCCGGGCAACTGCGGGGCCAATCGGAGACCGTCGTAGCGCCGGGTTAACCGCGAGTCGGGGTGAAGATCTCCCCGACTCGTATCGTAAAGCCGGGCGCCGCAGCGCTCTCCAGCACATCGTCGACCGTCAACGTCCGCCGGGTGCCGCGCTCGTAAACGTCGACCGTCAACCGCTTCGGGTCGGCAACCCACACGGACTCCACTCCGAACTGCAGGTACAGCTCCACCTTCGTACGCATCTCCGTACGCGATTGACCCGGCGATCGGATCTCGATAGCGACGTGTGGCGGACGGTGCATCCAATCTGCGTCCGCAAGCGGCGCCGAACGGTAGAAGGCGACATCCGGCAGGGGCGAACTTGCGTCGAATCGGGCCGAGGTTGGGATGATCGCCCTCGCCTCCACCGAGGCGAAGCCGACGAGGTTGAGGCGCGCTCCGAAGGTGATCGCGATTCGGCCGTGTCCCTAGGTCGGCGTCGGCTTCTCACAGACCTCCCCGTCGATCAGTTCGAGCCGCCGCTCCTCGATCGTGGGGTTCGCGAGGAACTCCTCCAGCCGCGAGCGCGCCAGTGTGGTCACAGAGTCAGCATACCACGCTCCTCTCCGCCGGAAGTCGGATTCGGGCACGGCCCGCTGGGCCTTACGCTCGCCCCAAGCACGAGGAGGTGCGGCCTTGGTCACTGCTGCCCGCACGGAAGAGACGCTGGCCGTCGTCGAGCGCTTTAACGAGGTCTTCAATACAGGAAACGTCGAGCGCATCATGGCGCTCTTCACGGACGACTGCGTCTTCGACAACACGTCCCCAACGCCCGACGGGCAGCGCTACGTCGGCCAGGCAGCCGTCTGCCAGTTCTGGTCGCGCTTCTTCAGCGGCTCCAACGAACCGCGCTTCGAGACCGAGGAGATTTTCGCGGCCGAGGACCGCTGCTTTACGCGCTGGCGGTACAGCTGGAAGAACCCCGACGGCTCCACCGGCCACATCCGTGGCGCGGACGTCTTCCGCGTGCGCGACGGCAAGGTGGCGGAGAAGTTCAGCTACGTGAAGGGCTAACCGGGGGGAGAGGCGACGATGACGACTGCGACCACCGCTGACGAGTTCGCCGGCAGGCTCATGGGATCGGCGCTCGCCGGCATCGACCTGCTGACTGTCTACCTCGGCGAGCGCCTTGGGTATTACGCCGCCTTGCGCGAGCAGGGCGCCATGGCCGCGCCGCAACTTGCTGCCGCCACAGGGACGTCCGGGCGGTACGCGCGCGAATGGCTCGAACAACAGGCGGTCTCGGCGATTCTCACAGTGGACGACGACGACGCCGCCCCTGATGCCAGGCGTTACAGCGTCCCGGAAGGCGTGGCCGAGGTGCTCACGGAGCCGCTCAACCTGGCCTACCTTGCGCCGATGGTGCGGCAGTTCATCGCGACCTTCGTACAGGCGCCGGCGCTGCTTCGCGCCTTTCAATCTGGCGGTGGCGTCGAGTGGGCGGACTACGGCCCGGACATGGTCGTCGCCCAGGGGGACATGAACCGGCCATTCCACGAGCACCTCTTCGTCCAGGAATACCTCTCGCGGCTCCCGGACCTCCACGACCGCCTTTCTCGGGAGGGCGCGCGTGTGGCCGAGGTGGGCTGCGGATTCGGCTGGGGAAGCATCGCCGTGGCGCGGGGCTACCCAGGGGCATCCGTCGATGGCTTCGACCTCGACCTGCCCTCTATCGAGGGCGCTCGCGAGAATGCTCGTGCCTCCGCCATTGGCGACCGCGTGCACTTCCACGCGCGGGACGCCGGAGACCCCGCGCTTGCCGGGAGCTACGACCTGGTGTTCGCCTTCGAGTGCCTCCACGACATGGCCAATCCGGTCCCGGCGTTGGCGGCGATGCGGAGGCTGGCGCGGCCCGGCGGCACGGTGCTTGTCGTCGACGAGCGCGTCGCCGACCGGTTCACCGCGCCCGGAGATGATATGGAGCGGCTGATGTACGGCTTCAGCATCGGCGTCTGCTTGCCCGCGGCGATGACCGAATCGCCCTCCGCGGCCACCGGCGCCGTCATGCGATTGCCGACGCTTGAGGGCTACGCACGCGATGCCGGGTTCTCGCGTGTCGAGGTCCTTCCGCTCGAACACGGCCAGTTCCGCTTCTACCGGCTCAGCTGACGGTCAAGGCTGCGCTAGCAGGGTGATGAAAAAGTCCTCGGCTGTCGGCCAGCTCGACAATAACGCATCACGCAACGTGCTCTTTTGAAGCTGGCGAGTCGGGGCTCTGCTATGACTGATCGTATTTTTCAGCACCC